>JAEOTJ010000269.1 GCA_016839905.1 Promethearchaeota archaeon
AGAGACTAATGTCGGAAAGACCTCAATTCTTTACAGATATATTGAGGAGAAATATCATAAAGCAAGTATAATAGTGATGATCTCAATGTTTTATAAATATCTTTCTAATTAAGAAAGCAGAAATATTTAAATAATAAATTTTCAATTTTATTTAATCCTTTCTCTCTGTCATTATTTAGGGAGGAACTACTTAAAAAGTATTTAAATATTCTCTAAAAGAGTTAATATTTTACTTAAAGACAATTCTAAAATATTATCTTTTTCATAGTGAAAGATATTTTTCATTATTCCAATTGAAATTTTAATATCCTCAGCAAAAATTATGGTTATAAGCACTTCTAAGCTATATTTATAATGTATTTTTTCCCAGATTATAAAGTAATCACAATGTCCTGATTCTACATAATCTAAGTTGCATAAATCACATAATATTTTTTCTAAATAATGTATTAATCCTTCACTAAACCATTTTCTTATCTGTATCTTTCCTTTTGTAATAGATTGTGAGTGCAGTAATTCAGCAAGTAATAAGCTGAAATCAAATTTTGCCTCATTTTTAATATATACTTTTTCATCCTTCCATTTATACAAACCAGGAATAATTTCACATAGTAGCTTATATCTTTCTTTTACTGATTTAATATCTTGATAAGTTTCAGAACTTAACTTATAATTATGTTTAATACATTTATAAAAATCTATATTATTCAAATAAAAAACGGGTACTTTAATGACATCAATATTTAGGTATTTTTTAATACAATTGATTACTTTTTCTTTAGATTGTATAAAAATTGCATCAGACATTTAAAGAGTCTCCAAAAAAGTTCAATCATATTGATCTTAAAATGCTTACCAGTTTGTCTGGACAATTTTTTTGTATAAATTCCTTATTTATCTTTAAAAAGTTATCAAAATTAACGAGTAAATTAATTTTCTCATCATGAGAACTTATATCCTGCAACTCTTCAGAAAATATTGAAAGTCTATTAATAATTTCACTACTTTTAAAATCTTTATTTTCCTTTGCTACTTTCTCTTCTTTCTGAGTTTTTTTTTCTTTAGGAGTTGTCATCATTAGATATATAGAATTTAGATTATTAATTTTTTTTGATTATTAAAGTCATAACTTACTTCATTTTTTGAGATGTTCTATGTAATAAATATGGCGCTTCCACATATCTTGCTTAATTTCATCTCCCCATTTATCTGCATCTTCAATTGAAACAGCACTTTTTTCAGTAAGACTGTCTGCTAATTCTAATTTCTTTAAATACTGATCAACAGCCGATCGAGCTACTTTCTTCCAATCAATCTCAGGATATTTATTCATTCGTCTTAACATATCCTCTGGTATTGTAAATTTAATATCTGTCATCTTATTCAATATTAAAAAGACCTTCTATACTTATAATTTTATTGCTTTAAAGTAATAATTTCTACTAAACAATATCTTAACAATTAATATTTTTTATGGAAAAAGGTTTTAATCTGAGTCTCTTTGCAATTTAGATAGGAAATTTAAAATTGAAAATCATATTGATAATATTGTTATAGAACAAGGCATCAAGGCCTACATTATTCAAGAGATTACTTATTTTAGAGATTTATTATTACAATCATCAAGAAATCAAGATACTGGATCTAATTTAAATCCATTGCAGCATACTTTATTAGAATTATTTTCAGACCATTCAGGAAGATCTAATAATCCTTTCAGCAACAGGGAAATGACAAGGTTAATCTTTGGCCCTGATTTCACACCAGATCATTTTGCAAGGCAATTCGTTCATACAATAAGAGGACAACGCAGATATGAACCTACACCTTATGCATTACACTCTCTTATTTTTCATATTGATCAATGTACAAGAATTCCAATTATTCTGAAAATTCTAGCAATATCTGAAATCAAAAAATACGGTCTCCGGAATAATATTATTCACGATAGAAGTATCAATCATGAATATAACCTCTATCGAATTTTAGCGGACATTTTTACTAAAAATAGACCTGATTTGTTGTCTAGGTCTTCTAGATATTTTATGATGGAAGCATTGAGTGTATTGATAATGGGAACTCGAAATAAGTATGATAAAAATGTCATTAGGGAGGGAATTGAAACAGAAAATTCTTATTATTCCCCGGATTTAGGTAAAATGTATGCTAAAATCTCAGCCCTCATTAATAATCCAAATTTAAAACAATTTGGGCAAATAGCTATTAAATCGTATAACTCTATAAAATCTCAACAAGAATATCTGAATTTAAATATCGCTCAACCATACCGTGGAAAACGTAATCTATATGGATTTGGTTGGCATAATTCAAAATTAAGTTCTGCAAGGAACTTAAAGCTTAAAAGAGAAACGTTTAATCTTGATGGAATGACGGGTAATATAGTTATTAAGGGTGTGGCTCACCATATCGAGTTTGATAAATCTCAAACTAACGATAAATATTTAATTTGGGTAGATGAATCTACTAATTTTGGCGGAATGATTGAAGGAGAAAGAATAATACGTGATCCTCCAAGACAAAAATATTTTGGACAACCTATTCAATTTACACCAGAATCAATAGAAGATATGAACACTTTAAGGCAAGCGAAGATTGCTTTTAGTCAGGAAAGACATCCTATCCATTGGGGGGATAAAAATCATAAATGTTATAATCCAGACGCAATACGAAGATTTTATTGGTATAAACAAAACGTAAAAAGATACGGATATAAATGGCTTGACTTACAACAAGAAAGATATAAAAATAATCCAAGAAGAGATGAACATATTCCAGATAATTACGGTACATATTCCAGATAATTATAGGTATTATTACCTATATAGACCCTCTCGGAAAACTTCGCACGATGAATATACAATCTTTTGAAATTAAATACGTGTGTAATTTATTAGTTCCGAAAGAAATTTCTAAAACCGAGTTTGATAAGAATACAATTCTCATGGATGATCAAAGATTAATCGTTGAATGTGACGGATCTTTAGAGGAAGTTGAAAAATCTTTAGAATCAATATTACATGAAAATAATTTTTATTTACTCAAGCAAACTCTGGATTCTCAAGGAGAAGGAGAAGATTTTCTCAAAATGGAAGGGTATGCTGAAGGTAAATATGATAAAAAAGATGTCGCTTTATCTGTAATAATGCAAAAAATGGAAGAGCACACTCAATTGATAATAAAAGCAATGAGTGATGAAAAAGCAAAACTAACTGATATTTTAAAAGATATTAGCAATCAATGTGATGATATAAAAAGTGATAATGAATTGATTAAAGAATATTCATCACAAATAGAAAATATCTTTGATAAATTAGATGATGTAGAGTCTTTTTTGAAAAAAAACCTTGCGTCTGATTTTGAAAAGATTAAATATGTTTGGGAAGATTATAAATTAGGTAAGATAAATAGAAAGCAGTTTATAAAAGAAGGGATAAAATTAATTGGTAAAAAATTTATAAAAATCCTTCTTAAAACTTTATGAGCCAAAAACTTGTTTATAATATTCCACATTTTTAAAAGCGAACACATCTTTATGATTTTTGCCCGAAATATTGCTCTAAAAAATTAATCATTATAATAGGCTAAGTATCGTGTTTACTATTCTCATAGAATGAATTTGTAAATGCCCTATAATAAATCAAAAATCAATAAATAATTTTTAAGAAATGTTTAGTGGATTATGAATTATAATTGATTTTACTTTCTCAAATCCTTTATCATTTGTTATAAGATCTCTGATTTTGTGACGAGTCATGGAGAAAATAATGGTTGAATCTCTCCCACCAATTGAACTTGTATTTCCCAATTGATTTAAAATGGTTAATACTTTATCTAAATCAGAGATTTGGAGTAAATCATATTTAATTTTAAAAAAGGGATAATTTTCATTTAATAGTAATGATGCTACTTTAAAACCTTCTTTTCCTTTTTTTTTTATTAATAAATGAAATAATTCTATCGCGACAAATTCATTAATAATGAATGAATTTTGGGCATCTAAGATTAGATTGTCCATGTATGCTTTAATTTGTTGATAATTTTTTGAATTCTTGACAAAATACCACCATAAAATATTTGTATCTACAAAAAATATTGTCATGCTAATCCTCCACATCTTTTTCCCAAATGGATTTTGGACTAATCTCATCTGGATTTGAGACAGAAATGGATCCTGAAAAAAGATGAATGAATTGATTTCTTAAATCCTTGGAATCATTTTTATCTCTAGTTTGAATTTTTTTTAGTAATGCATGATAATCTTGAATACCTAATTCGAAAATTATTTCTAGAAGGTCTTTTTTAGTAAATTTTTTATTTGTATCTAAATAAATGCGGGCAATAAGCTCATCTATTTCATTTTGCCTATCAAATTTTATTGTTGTCATGATCACCTAGTGACTTAGTGACTTAATAAATCTATCTTTTTTAATTGTTTCACAATCGCACTTGGTACATCAGATTAATTAATGAAACGTGTATGTTTTTTTGATGCATCCAATTAATAATTTGATCTACTGGATTTGGTGTTTAAAGTTTAAGAAGAAATATTTTAACGAAGATAATAACCAAAAATTTGATAATCTAAATTCTTTCTTCATAAGATTTAAATATTAAATTAGCATTACTACACATTAATTAAAATTTTTTTTGATCAATTTGACAAAAAATAAAAAAATAGAAATTTTATTAATCACTACTTTAATCACATTACTCCTTGTTGTTAGTCCTAACTATAATAATTTCAAAGTTTCAGAAGAAATAAAGCAAAATCCCTCAATAGATCCGAGAGTCTCGGAGTCTGAAAGTGGAGGAGGATATTTAATGAATACAGGGGCAACTTATTCTTGGGAAGAGATCTCTGGGACAGGTACTAATATGACTAGCATATCAGAAACATATAATTACTATCAAGAGATTTCATTTACTACACCAGGATGGAATTTCACGTTTTATGAAACTGAATATGATACCATTTATGTTAGCTCTAATGGTTGGATGAGTTTTACTGATACATCTCCAGATGATTCATACTCTTCAGGTATTCCATCTATTAACAGCATTAATAACGATATGGTAGCATTATTTTTTGAGAATTTAGATACCCGTGAAAGTATTGGAGGAGGTGATATCTATTATGAATTCAAGACGGATCCTAATAGATTAATAATACAATATAATAATGTACATTACTCTTGGGGTGATGGCCTATTAGGAACCTTTGAATTGATTCTTTACGCATCTGGAATGATTATATTTCAATATCAATATTTAGATATTCAATGGTTAGGTTATGATATTGGATTAGATCATGGGGATTTAATAAATTATAACTCATTTGATGATTGGGATATTGATGATTCTCCAATATCTAATGAAGCTATTGAGTTTACATTCGATACCATGAAAGAAATACGTTATCAATTGCAATTTGATATACTTGATTTATTTGAATGGAACATTGCAGAAGTAAATCATTTTCTGATGGATGCTAATTTTGGAAGCTCTTGGGAATCTGATTTTGGATTACTCACAGATATGGCTAAAGGTGAAAAAATAGGAATTTCTATTATATCGATTATTGATAATGCAACTCATTGGAATATTAATTATAATCGATGGGACTGGATAGATAGAAAAAATCAATTCTCAATTACTCCTGAGGATAGTGATTCTATATTATATCGCCAAGAACCCCAAAATTATTCATCTCCACATATGTTGGACAATACTTACCCATTTTTTCTACCCAATAACACATTTATATACCTAAATCATGCAAATTTAGATTCTTATTACGATGATATAGATTTATATATGGATGAAGTTAAATTAGAGCATAATGATTATTCAGTGGATGAATATATATATGTAGATGCGACTTATGATTTAAACGGGATATTAACAGAACTTGAAATTATATATGAATATGATGATGACGAAATTTATTATGATGAGATTATTTTTAAAATGGTATTATTAAATAAATTTGATTTTCCAGAAGAAGATCCATCATTTATTCCTGGAGCAAACTTATTTGTAATTCTGATAATACTTTTAGGGGGGATAACAAGCTTAGTATTTCACTATAGAAGAAATATTAAATAATTTTAATTTATCTTCACTTTTAATATATAGAAAGAAAAAAGGAAGGATTTACAATAAGAGAGAAAAAAGCTTATATATTTTTTTATCATAAATTAATTATAAAAAATTGACAAAAAATGGGAAAAGTGTTGAAAAATAATCATTATTATCTCTTAACGATCAGCTTTATTCTTTTAAGTACTATCTTTTTAGGTCCAGTAAGTTTAATAATGAATGTTTCTGCCGATGAGGATGATTTAGCAGTTAAGGAGGGAGATATATTTAAATGGCAAATAACCAAGTTTGAAATTGATGATTATGAAATTCTTGAAGTAGGAGATACAATGATCATTAGGATTGAATGGATTGAGTATTTTAAAGAAGAAGATATGTGGTACATTAGGATCAATAAACTTGACTTTGAGGAAGAAGAGGGAGAAGATAAGTTTTATGATAGTAGTATTGAAGTTTATGAAGATGGCTCAGATACTTATGATGTTGATGAATTTATTCCAAGCAAGGATGTAAAGCAGTATTTAAAAGATCATGCGACCACGGGCTCTAGTTTAATAGCCGATGAATATAAGTTAAATGAAACAGAAGTAAGTTCAGGCGAGACAATAGAATATATTTCTGAGTATAATGATTTAGGTATTTTAATAAAATATACTAAGAAAATTGATGGTAATATTGTAAAGGAATATGAATTGATGGAGGGAGGCATCTCTTTTGGAATTACATTCTTATTTTTTATCCCCATCGGAATACTTGTGTATATATTTATAATAAAAAAAAAAGGAGAATGGAATAAATATTGAAAAATAGAAAGAAGGCTTTTTCAACAGTTACTTGTTTTTTAATATTTTTTATTTCAAGCATTTCTCCAATTGTATTTGTATCGGCGGATAATGATGATGCTTTAGCGATAGTGGAAGGTCAGAGTTATACTTGGACAGTTGAAGTATTAGATCAAGATAAATATTATTTAGCTTTTGATGAATATAAATATGGAGAAACGGAAGGAATTAAAAATAAAATAACCGTTGAATATATTTATGAGGACGATGATTTTTGGAAAATCGAGATAGAAATTTTTACTTATAAAACCTATACTGATAAGAGGTCAAATGATTTTTTTTATCCAGGTTATTTCATTATTTATAAAAATGGTAAAGATTATGTCCCAGGAGGATTTTTTATTCCTAAAAATGCAAAAGAATTTTTAGATGACTGGGATGCGACAGCTAACTATTCAGTGAATGGATTGGAAATAACTCATGAAGAGGGTGACATTGAAAGAGAATTTATATATCAGGATAATGGTATTTTAAGAACTTATACTACAAAATATAAGGGAGATGTAATATATAAGTATGTTTTAGAAATGGTTATATCTTTTGGTCCTTATTTCCTTGGTTTTATGACAATTGCAATTATCGGTATTATCTTAATTACAATTAGAAAATATCGAGGTGGAAATAAAAGATGAGAATTAATAAATTTAAATCATGTATTTTAACTGTTAGTCTAATATTACTTATATTAATTCTTACCAGTATCTTTGTTAATGCCGAAATCCAAGACTATGATGAAATCGGTTTTAATCAAGGAGAAAGATATGAATGGACCTTGTCCGAGGTGGATGAGGACGTAATAGAAGATTTAATGGGAGTTGATGATCCTTATGATATATTTATACGAGATGGAAAGCAAATGATTTTTAACATTGAAAAAATTGTAGAACGTTCTGAGGGATTTGACAATGATAATTGGACAGTTGAAATTGAGTATTGGTATCTTTTTATGGAGGCAGATGACGAGGGCTATGACGAGTATTTATGGATTTATAAGAATCCAGAACCATTTATATCAAATTTGAATAGTTTTTTCAACAATAAAGCTCACCCTCTTTATTTACCTTATAGGATCTTATTTATTCCGAAAGATGTTGAGGATTTTCTTGATGAGGCAGCTAGTAGAGATAGTTATACCGCTTCGGAAGGTTTGAAAATTCAATATAAACGTCAGAATACTCAAATATATTTAAAATATCGGGATAATGGAATTTTGGAAAGAGCTGAAATTAAATATAACGAAGATACATGTTATGTATTGGAATTAACATATGCTGGATTAATTCCCTTGAATTTAATCCTTCTTATTGTAATTATTACCTCGATTTCAGCTTGTATTGCCATTCCTTCAACATTATTAGTAATTAAAAAAAGAAAAAAATCCATTTCGAGTAGGAAACCTGAAGTACAAAAAGAACAACTAAGCTCTCCTGTTTCAAGTAGAAAAATAGGCGTATATTGTAATTCTTGCCAGGCTCCGGACTCAATTACAAGAGAACGATTTTATTATTTTACTTGCAAGGAATGTGGGAAGTATTCCTTTAATATTGGATATTTATGTAAAAATTGCAACAAGGTTTATCCCCTTTCTCAGTTAGATTTTATTAATCTTCAAGAACCTGATAAATTACTTTGTTATAAATGTAACAACGTGATGGAATTATTAATAACAGAAGATCATGAAAAAGAAGAAGACTAAAAAATAGAATCTGGAAAAGAATAGAAAATAAGAGATTTAGGATTAATGACAATAGCTATGGGAATCTTTATATTGGTATTCATTTTTTTTTTATTCTCCAGCATCTATAGAGTTTACAATAGCTGTATTGGTAGTCTTATGTTTTTAATTTCCTGTTAGGTTATATTTTTTTATTAAATTAATTATTATAAATCATAAATCTCTTGAAAAATTTTAAATACTAATTATACCATAAATATAATAAAAATGAAGTCAAAAAAGTATAGAAAAATCTCTTTAAAAAATGAAAAGCTCTTGAAAGTGAGAAAATGCTTGAGGTTAATCCTTGAATTAACCATTCAAGATGAACTCAAGAGATTTAACCATTTAGAGACATTGTATAGACAAAAATTTAGTAAAGCGAGTGAATTGGTGCAGGAATTCAAGAGGACTCGTAAGGGTATTTATAGCCAAGAGGAATTAGAGAAAGTAAGGAGAAAAATTTACCTTAAACACATCCTTCCTTCGCATCAAAGGCGATATGACAATATTATTAAAGAGGAAAGAGGATTAAATGAGTTATATAGACGATCCATCTTGAGATGCAGTTTAAGCGCTAGATGTCGCTCTAATATAGAATTACGAGATGAAAAGGAGAACAGCCTTGAAGAACATCCGATTAACTTGAATATGGTTTGGATTCCTCAATCAAGAGATTGGATATGTGAGAAGTGCTTCGATTATATTGGAGCACACATCCCAAAAGAGTCTTGCATTCCCGATCCAGGGATCTATCCAAGTGGTTTTTGATTTATTATTGCTATATATATTAATTTTTATTATTAATTTCTAATCTATTGATTATTCTCTATTTTTGAATTCTCAAAAACCTTTAAAAAATGATATTCATTCCATTTTTGTGAATTTTCTTAAAAGTAAAATATAAATAATCCTACAATTATATTATTCTATACTCAATAAAAAAAAATTAATGAAATTGTGAGAATGATTAATCATGAGTGAAAGAGATGATGATATATTATTTCAAACTAACATTGGTGAATTCGTCGCAAAAATCGTTGTAATGGGCGATCCTTCAGTAGGTAAATAGTAAAAAAAAATCTTTTTTACCAGCCTAAAACCTCACTGCTGAATAGGTTCGTGTCAAAACAATTCGAGCAAAAGTATCTTCCTACCGTAGGCGTGAATATAAGTAAAGAAGTAATTAAGTTAAGCGATGAAGTACAGATAAACTGTATGGTGTGGGATGTAGCCGGACAATGAACCACCGAGCTTCTCGGGATTCGTCTATCCGCAATTCTACATGCTACACAAGCCATACTTTAACGGGGCTGATGGAATGATGATGGTTTTTGATATAACACGGAGCTCTACGTTTTCTAATATTAATAACTGGTATAATACTGCCGTGAAGCATGGTCTTTCGGGCATTCCACGCATCCTAATTGGTAATAAGATTGATCTAAAAGATGAAAGAAAGATAATACTTCCGATGGCAACCCATCTAAGCGAAAAATTAAACGCCCCTTATTTTGAAACGTCTGCAAAAGAGGGAGACAACGTTCAACTCATTTTTAATAAAATTGCGGAAATGATTTATCACTTTAAAACCAGACGATAGCTTTAATAAGGAACTCACTCAATTTTTACTTTCTAATTTTTACCATTCCTTACTCATTAAATTTTTAAGTTTCTGGTTAAGAATCTAACTTTACAATAAACCCCGCCCCTAAAAAGGATCAATTCATGAAGGAGGAAGGAATCTAGGGAGGGATTTAGGGATAAAAACATAAGAAATTGGAGTAAATAAATTAGAAAATATCGGAAGTATTATATATTAAAAATCGTATTTGATTTATTGAGAATTAGAATCAATCAAACTAAATTATTTATATAAATGCCAGAATTCAAGATCAATGAGTATATAACACTAAAACTGGAAGGGAATGAAACTATCATTTTTATCAATGGTGAAGAATTCATGCAATGTAAATACCTAATGCTAAACATTCCTAATGATAATGCTAAGGATGTTAAGGAAATTGCCTCTATTGATGAGGCTGCGGAATTATTGAGTTGGACTGAATATGTGCAATCAGATATTCAAAAATATAATATTCCGCCAGAAATTGAGTTTTTTGGGCATTGCTCAAATCTTCAAGCATGGCATGAAAATAACTATGACACGCGATTGTTGCAGAGTAATTTAGCCTTTCCATTACTAAAAAAATTGGCTGAAATGGGAGATCCTTTAGCTAAAAAGAGATTTAAAGAGGAAATCGTTCATAGAATTGAGTCCGGGTATCCTCCTGTCATTGAATTCCTGATAAAAAATGATTATTTAGAAGAATTTAGTAAAGAAGAATTAAATTCAATTCACATTGACTACTCAGCATTTTTAAGAGAGAG
Organism: Promethearchaeota archaeon; assembly: GCA_016839905.1. The sequence goes on from JAEOTJ010000269.1 coordinate 11,068, forward strand.
GTTTAGGTCTTACTATGAAAAGGAAGATTTAGGTGAGTTTGAAGCGTTAATACATCTGTATTTCAAGGATGTCTTTAATACTCAGGTCATTCTCCCTATTTTAGAGGAATTAGATGATTACATGTATCGAGATCTAATTTATTCTGATATTATTGATTATATAGAAGTAAAAGATTTATTAACTTCTGAAAAGGCAGAAGATATCTTGTTAATGTTTTTAATCATTGAAGAGCGATTAAGCAGATATGATAAAGGAATACCGAGGACTTTCCATGAGAAGTTGGGATCAATTGATTTGAACGTATCTCAAATAATCTTGAAATTAATAAAACGAGATTTTAAGAATAAAGACCTTGAGAAGGGTGCAATCTATTTAGAATATGATTATTTAGACTATTTAAACAAGGAAGAACTCAAGGAATTATGGGATTACATGAAGCCTGAATTTTTGAATTTTTGGATAAAAGTGAATGAAATTAGAGCGAAACACCATTGTCCGATTGAAGGTGAAACACTCTTCTCCATGAAAGTTAATAAATTTACTTTGGAGTTCATTAGAGAACTCCTCCCTCAACCTGAGGCTGAATTTTTAAAGGATTTTTGTAAGATTGTTAAAGATGAGCTATTCATAATCGATGAATTTGATTATTCACATTTCCAATTTATAATTTTTAAAAATAACCATATTACCACATTAGTATACACTCATGCAAGTTTGACTTCACTTCCCGAGTCTATTGGTAATCTCACGCATCTGGAATATTTGGAATTATACGATAACAAATTAGAATATCTCCCTGATTCCATTGGAAATTTAACAGCGTTAAAAGAGTTTTATTTGTATCGAAATAATTTGGAAAAGCTACCAGAATCTCTTGGAAAATTAGAAAATCTTGAATATCTAACCATTTTAGAAAATAAAATCACGGAATTACCGGAAAGCATTAAAGAATTAAAAAATCTTAAAAAGCTGGATTTTCATGATCACGGGCCATTAACTTTTAGAATAAGATAATAATTAAAGCAAGTCATCTTGATATCGAGAGCAGGAATCCCTTCTGACCATTAAATCTCAAGTGAGAAGTCCCCCCAAGGGGGGAGGGAGGGGAAGGAGAAAGGAAGGAATCTAGAGAGTATAGATTAATTAAATTAATATTGGGACATTACAATATTTATTAATAAACAGTTAATCTCTTTACTTTAAATAATAAATTAGTTATAAATATCATATAGAAAATTTAATTATTCTTCAAGAATTTATTATTTTATTATTTTATAAAAGGGAAAAGAAATGAAAAGGCTAAAACAGGGATTGATTTTTTTCTTCATTCTGGCACTCAGTTCGAGCCTATTTTCTTCAATTACTTGGAAGTCACCTGATAAGACTTTTAAAGGAGTATCTCAACCATTAGATATAAGATTATGTGCTTCAAAAAATTACAAATCAGGTTTTTATAGAGTTTGGGGTGGCAGCGATGATGATTATGGAAACAGTATTGCTTTAGATGGTTCAGGAAATTTATATATTACAGGATTTACTAATACTTCTGGTACTAATGATCATGATGCGTTCATCGCAAAATTTAACAGTACAGGAAATTCAGTAATGAATATAACTTGGGGCGGAATTGATTCTGATTTTGGACGGAGTATTGCATTAGATGGTTCGGGAAACATTTACATTATGGGAGATACTTATAACATTAGTGATAATTATAGGGATGTGTTTATTGCCAAATTTAACAGTACAGGAAATTCAGTAATGAATATAACTTGGGGTGGAATTAATTCTGATTGTGGATATGGTATTGCTTTAGATGGTTCGGGAAATATTTACATTACTGGAAGTACTAAGAGTTTTGGTGCGGGGACTGAGGATGCTTTCATCGCAAAATTTAACAGTTCAGGAAATTCAGTAATGAATATAACTTGGGGTGGAAATAATAATGATTATGGATATGGTATTGCTTTAGATGGTTCGGGAAATATTTACATTACAGGAGATACTAATAGCTTTTGGGATCTAGATGGGGATGCTTTCATTGCTAAGTATGACAGTTCAGGAAATTCAGTAATGAATATAACTTGGAGCGGTAGTGATGATGATTGGGGAAGAGATATTATTTTAGATGGTTCGGGAAATATATACATTACAGGATACACGTATAGCTTTGGGGTAGGAGATCTGGATGTTTTTATTGCAAAATTTGACAATTCGGGGAATTCTATGAAGAATATCACCTGGGGTGGTAGCGATAATGAGGCCGGAATTGATATTGCTTTGGATGGTTCGGGAAATATATACATTACAGGATGGACCGATAGTTTTGGAGCGGGGACAATTGATACTTTAATTGTAAAGTTTGACAGTTCGGGGAATTCCGTGAAAAATTATACCTGGGGCGGAATTGATTCTGATTTTGGACGGAGTATTGCATTAGATGGTTCGGGAAATATATACATTACAGGATATACGTATAGCTTTGGGACAGGTAATTCTGACGCTTTCATAGTAAAGATTCCCTCAAATGAAAATGGTGATGATGATGATGATGATGATGACGTTCAAGAAGAAGCGATTCCCGGCTATGATTTATTCCTTCTAATTGGATTATTAGGCATTCTCTCGGTCCTTCTTGTCAAAAAGCGTTTAAAATAAAGCGATATTAACTTTTGCTTTTTTCTTGAATTGATTTAAAATCTCTAGATTTGAAATCCAACTAAAAGTATTTCTTAATTATTATAAATTGTTTTTAAATCATAATCACTTACTTTAAAACCAGACGATAGCGTTAATGAGGAAATCAATCAACTTTTACTTTCTAATTTTTAACGTTCCTTATTCATTAATTTATTAGTGATTAAGAATTTCTCGGACTTCAATGAGAATGAGTTCCGAATTCACTGAGCTTGAGAGCAAGTTATCTTGATATTTATTTCAGGTATTTTAACTCTTTTGTAATTATTTAAGAGCGAAATAAATTAAGTTTAAGTTTCTTGCTTATCTAAGGATAAAATCGAAATTAAGAAAATTTGGCTAATTTTATAAACAAATGATCAATTAAAAATTAACCCTTTTTTTTGTTTTCTACACATTCCACACCCCATTTACTAAATTTGAGAATTCTATGGAACTTATATTATCTTTAAAAAACTTTC
>JAEOTJ010000270.1 GCA_016839905.1 Promethearchaeota archaeon
AATCCGTGAATATCGCCTTTTTCTGAATTCTTTAGAGCAAAGTTCTTTACTTTTAAAATGAAATCTTCAGACATTTAAACAATCTTTTTTTTTAATTGAATATGATATAATTTAATAATTAAAATTGATATTTAACTGAATAATAAAATAAAAGAGATGAGATTTTTAATATGATAGAACAAGCACTATTTCAAGATCCCGGAAGTCCAGGTTCTATTGATATAGGAATGATAATTGGATTAATTATATTAGTGGTAATCATTGTATTTATATCCATCTTGGTTTATAAAGTTCTAAAGGCAAGGAAGGGTGTTAAAAAAGCCGAAAAGGACGATAGTGAACCACTACTATAAATAGAATAGAGAAAAATGACCACGACAACATCTAACATTGATATATTTATTGTATTTATGATAATTGGATTAATAGGCATAATTTTAAGCATTTTGCTTATTATATACTTAATTTTAAAGTTTCTTAAGGCAAATAAAAAGGTCGAATCTGAAAATAAGGAGAAAATTAAGAAGTAAGAATCCGTTCATGAAATGTATCATATTTTTCAATTACTTCTCCAGTATTTTTATTTAATTTGACATAAACCATATAACCTCTATTATTAGCCATACTTTCTGCTAAGCAGAGCATTATAGTAATGATCTCCTCCTCCTCTTTAATGATTGGAATAATATATTCCCATTTTGAGAAAAATCGATATTCTAAACCTATTAATCTCGCCTTGTTGTACAATTCCATCTCCCTCGTTCCTTTTTTAATCATTATTTCCATTACTACATGGTTTTGAGATGATAAATGCTTTTTTTTGGTAAGCTTGAACGATACATAGTCTTCAATATCTTGAACTTCATAAATATTATAAATAAAAGGAATTAGTCCAGGAATAAAATTTCCCCCTGGATGTGAAGATTTTACCCATAATTTTAACATGATCCTGTATGTGAAATTAAAGATATAAATTCCAGAAAAAATATAGGCTAGGATAACAAAGATATTCCAATCTGCATTAATCCTACCTAAAATGCGGAAAATTAAGAGAAATGCTCCAGATATCATCGCTAAAAATGGATTTATTGCTCGATCTATAGCAAAACGATATTCTTTTTTAGAAATTGGATATAAGGCAGGAATTTTTGATGTTGTAAGGAGGTCGAGTGTAATATGGAGCCCATAACCTAAAAATCCAACAATCCAAGCCCATAGAAATAGAGCGTCAGTTAGAAGAGAAAAGATAAGCGCAATTAAAGCTGATATGATAAGAGCGATAACATATGAATGAGAAGCTGATTTATGAGCTAAGTAATATGAATTAAACTTTTTTTTTAAAGGTTGAAATATAATATCGAGATCGGGTAAAATCACCATGAGACCAAGAATATAAATATATTCTGGATCTAAGCTTAGATTATTTATTGCAAATATGCCAAATAGAACTCCAATAAAAAAATGAGAAAATAAATCCATAATTTTTCAGTTTGTAGTTATTATTAAATTCTATTATTTTTATTAGGACACTATCCTATTGTCCATCTTTCACTAGCATTTTCTGAAAGAGATCATTCAATTTTATTTATTATCTTTATAATAATGAGCGAAATATTCATTATCTTTACCATATTTCTTTCGGATGAGTGTTTTAAACTTGGAGATATCTAATCGATTCTTCACTTTTTCTCATCAACACCCAACATCGGGTTGTAATTGAATTTCGCTATTAGGATATATATTAAATTCAATATTATCGCGAATTGGGTTGAATTTTCTCATGGCTCCATTTTCATCGGGACCATAGGCATTAACTCCAACATCATCATAAATAGAATTATTTACAAAATCAATTAACAATTGCAAATAATTATGAATATAGCCCTCATTTATTGGAAAGATAGAATCTTCAGGATTTTCAAGTACTTGTTTATCGACTATAGCCAAAGCTTCAACAAATGTAGCATCGTCCTTCACATTTACTACAAATTTCTTTCCTTTCTGATGCCCTTTTAGGGGTAAATTAATATCAAAAATGATTTTTTTTATTTTTCAATCACCTACTTTCTTTTCTTTAATATTTTTAAATGGAAACATGGAGTTTTTATTCAAGAGGCCATCTTGTTGTCAATCTTTCACTAATATTTTTTAAAAGATCTCATTCATTTTTAATTTCTATCATGCTTTTCAAAATAATGAGCAAAATTTTCATTTTCCTTTCCATATAACTTTCTTATAATCGTTTTAAATCTCCCATAATCCGGTCTGCTTGCCACTTTTGCTCATCAACCTCAGGAATCGGATGTTAATGAAATCTCACTGTTGTCATATAAATTAAAATTAAGATTTTTTTGAATGGGCATGAATCCTCTCGCACTAGCCGCAAAAACATTTATATCGGAGTAGAGTATGTTATCTTGTGGAGACCAAAAGAGCTGAAGGTAGCTCCTTACAAAAATATGATTCTTTGAGAAGGGTGATAACTCCGGATTTTTAAACATTCTCTTGTCAACCTCAGCTAATGCTTCAATAAGAATGGCATCATCTTTTACCTCTACTACAAATTCTCTATTTTTGCTAACTCCATTTTCAGGGATCCTTAATTGAAATGTAATTTTTTTTATTTTTATTTACCTCCTTAATTTTTTTATTTGATTAAATCAATCCTTTATTTTTAAGTAATTCAGGTAAATGCTTTTTTAAAGCAATTGTTGATGTAAATTTGCGTTTTCCATCTATTAAAACACAATTTCCAAGAATATTATTATTGCGAGCTTCGTCTGAATTTAGGTTTTTTGTATTAAAATTAATAAGCTTAATATAAGGGGTTAAGATTTCAAAAATCTGGTTCATATAATTGTCCCACATGCATAAACACGTATCTAATGGAACATAGATATCCAAGTTCAATTTATCAGATTTAAATATTTTTTGTTCATTCATGCGATTAATCTACTTAGACTAATTATGTTGTATTATTATATTTTTTTCTTATATTTTATTAAAAATAATAGGAGGCCTTCCTATTGTCAGTCTCTCACTAGGGTTTTCTGATAGACTTCATTCTTTTTTTTTTCTGGAAGTAATGAGCGAAAGTTTCATGTTGCTTTCCATATTTACTCATTATTATTCGTTTGAAGGTACCATAATCTAAGCGTTCTTTCATGACATCAGCTCATCAATCAGCATGGACAGATAGAATTATTTTGCTATTGGGGTAAAGATTAATATTAATATCTTCGTTTAAGCCCATGAATTCTCTATTAGGTCCATACGCATTTATCGCACATTCCTCGTAAATTTTATCCTCTTCTGCATCCCAGATCAATTGAAGATAACTCTTAATTAGACCTTTATATAAAGGAAATACAGATTTTTCAAGATTATCAAATACCCTCTTATCGAGTATTCCTAGGGCATCAACAATAGTACCATCATCTTTAATTTCAACGGTAAAATCAATACCATTTGATAAAACTCTTTCCGGGGCAATGATAGTTAGGTTTATTTTCTTAATTTTAATTATCACCTATTTTTTAAATATTAAATAAAATTACTCCATATCTTCTTTCTTGGTTCTTTCTTCTTCTGGCACTGGGCAGCAAGTGTTTAAATTAGGTTTTATGAATTCATCAAAAGCTTTTAAGACTTGCTTATCAAAACTTTCGGGAATGTTAGGACCACAACAGCTTGTTGATGTATCTGTTGGTGAGCAACAACTAGTTGATGGAGCTATAGGAGCACTTTCAGTAGGGGCACATCCACATCCGCAATATGCCTTTCCACTCTTTTCTGCCTTCTTACGTGATCTTGCATCCCATAAACAACCACATCCTTCTTGTTCATTCATGATTATTGCCTGTGTAGGGCAATTTCTTTGACAAGCACTACATTCCGTGCATAACTCGGGCTTACTAATTTCAAATTTACCAGAGCCATCAGATATTGGAAGCCCAAATGGACATACTTCACTACAGAGCCCGCAACCATTGCATATGGATTTATCAATTAAAATCCGCTCACTTCCTTCAGGAGTACTACAAGAACTTGAATCTTTTTTTGTTTCTGTCATAATATTTTCATTCTATTATATTTTCTCTATTTATTTTATATCACACTTGATAAAAAAATATACTTAATGCAAAAGGTATTAAACTTACTACTAGTAAAATCATATTGATTTTTGTAAAAATGGGATAAATATTTTGAATTTCTCTGGGATTTGTTGCCATTGTATATCCGCTGGAGGACATTGTAGAAAAAAATGCAATCCAAAAATAGAAAAGAAAACTCAATAACACTAGGATTATAGAATTATGTAAAATCCAAGAGAGAAAACTTAAAGTAATTCCACTTAATAGCCCAAAGAATAGCCCTTTCTTCACAAAACAAGTAGTGAACCCTGAGAGGGGCAAAAATAGGAATATAATTACATTTGCAATTACTATTGCTAAGCATAATTCTGCTAGCCACCAGAAATTACTTGACACATCCATAAAAATACTCAAGCCAATAAACAATATTAAGAGAGCTATTATAGGGTAAAAGAAGATTTTTCTAAATAAAAAGGTTATGTGTGTAATACCTGCACGAGCTCTATGAGATAATGTAAATTTAGCAAGTTTCATGGAGTCGGGCTTTCTAGCAGGACGTTCCTCTAAATATCGTGGAAGATCTTTTGACCAAACAGATCCATAATTTATTCTAAATGGAAACTTTTCTGATTTTTTAGGCAATTGTGGTACAGCAACACCCCCTGCTGAGAGTTGGGGGAGGATTAATGTCTTCTTTTTCGTGAGTTTATGAATATCAGTGGCATAAACGGCTTCTAGCAACTGAGGGTTTCCAAAGTCATTCCCACGAGCCGCACACCATACATTTATGCCATTAGAGTCTACACATAATACCCAGGCATCTATATGTTGGATGTTTCGCATCACTTTAATATAAGTATAGTCGTAATTAGCAGTTACAATTATAGGGGAATTATCATCAGGATTGCCAGACTTATATATTCCAGGTTCAATAGCGACTCCATCAATCTGTCCAGTGAACAGACATCGATAGATCCTTAATTGTGATTTAATCCCTTTAAAGTTCTTAAGTTCGGGTCTATAATAACCCGGTTCATCATGAAGACTACCATTGATCTTTTGCAATTCAAGTGTTTGGATTACTCCACTTTTCCATTTTTGTACTGAGATAACCTTAAAACCAATAGGTTCAAGATAATTAAAAAACCATTTTAAGACATGTGTAGTTCCTAATTGAAGACGTTTAAGTTTCTTTTTATAGCGCCAGCGCTTAATCTTAAATATGAGTTTAGGAAAACCAGAGGGTATAAATTCAGCTGCCAATAATAAATAACCCCCAGGTTTTAATACCTTCCATGCGTTTCGAAGGAGGATTTGTTGCTCAAACGGTCGAAGTTCAGAAAGCATAAAAGTACTAACAACAACATCTTGAGAATTGTTTTCGACAGGAAGGTTATTAAAAGTACCAATTTGATATTTGAGACTAATCTCTTCTTCCGAAGGATAATTATTCAATGCAAAATTGATCATTTGGTAATTTTTATCGATACCAATAACTTCATTACCCATTTTAGCAATATTCGCTGCTAGAGATCCAGTACCACAACCAACGTCTATCACCTTATTATTAGGACCAACCTTATTTAAAATCCATTCTCGAACCTTAATATTTACTCCTTTCGTCAGAGTAGTGAATTTAGAATCGTAAGTTTCTGGTTCTTCCTCTAATTTACGCATATAAGCAACAGCTATAATCCTCACCCAATTCTCATTAAATCACAGGTTTTTCGGACTCCCAAAAACTACGCTTTTCTAGAAATTTTCCTAAATATATAATAAATAACATTATTGGCACTTCCCAAAATAGCCCCATTGTGGTACCTAATGCGGCAATAGAACCAATCCCATACATGGCGATAGCAGTGGCAATCGCAATTTCAAAATGACTTGATGAGCCAATAATTACCGTAATAATTGCTTCATCATATTTTAATTTAAATAATTTTGTAATTAAAATATTATATCCAACCACAATTGCAAATCCAAGCAAGAGTGGAATTGAGATTAATATTAACAAGTCTGGATTTTTCAGTAAAACGTCTCCATTCAACGAGAAGAGAATTATTAGGGTTGTAAGTAAAGCAATAATTGAAACCTTTCCAACAAAAGGTCGATATGTGTTGTCAAACCAATCATCGCCTTTAGACGCGATAATTAATCGTTTACTAATAATACCAAGAACTAAAGGAAGCCCAATAAAAAAGAATAACGAAATTAACAAAAAAACCCAATTAATTGGAATATTTTGAATACCTGTTAATAATACTACTATAGGAACGTAAAGAAATATTATAGTAATCGTATTCAAACTAGTATTAACGACATTTTGTTCTTGGTTCCCATCTGCCATCCAACCCCAAACTAAAACCATTGCAGTACAAGGAGAGCTTGAAAGTAATATAATGGCTACGATTAATTGCTCATGTCCAGGTAAAAAAATGCGTGCCATTAATAAACCAATAATGGGAGCGATGATCCAGTTCGATACAAGCGTTAAAATAATTGGTTTAGGATTTTTCCCTAATTTTTTCAACTCAGAACCTTGTATGTTCAACATTGCGGGATACATCATTAAGAAAAGACAAATCCCAATTGGTATGGATATCTCACCAATTTTCCAAGAGTCAATAGCTGTACTAATCCCTGGTATTACTTGAGAAAGAATTATACCGATGATGATGCATAGTACAACCCAAAGCGGTAGAAGTTTTTCAAAATAATTAATACTTCTCCCTTTTTCCTTTTGTTTCTCATTCATTTTATGATACCAATTTATATTTTTTTAAAAAATGATGTTATTTTATTTAATATTACTACTTATAAGACCTAAGATATTAAAATAATTAATCAAATTTATATGTGTCGATTTAGTTTTATAAAATGGTTCAAATTTATATTTATCGATTTATTTATTATAATTAAAGCAAATTAGTTTAATAATCAATGGTTGGGATGATCATTAATTTAAAACGTGATGAAAAAATCAAGAAGATGTTATGTAGTTGTGAGGATGGTTGCAATTCCGAGGATTATTTTAAAAAATTACAAGGATTAGGGGAGGAATTAAAGTTTAGGGAAGAGTTTATTAATTTACCTAATTTTGCTTTGGCATTAGCATCAAAAGAACGACTCATTATAATAAATTCTTTAAAAGAAAAAGACCGGTGTGTATGTGAATTAGAAGTAATCTTGAGCAAATCGCAATCAACGATTTCCCATCATTTAAGGAAACTTGAGAGAGCTAATTTAATAACAGGGTATAAAAAAGGTAATTTTACTTATTATTCAAGAAATCAAGAAATATTGAACGAATATCTAAAATTGTTAAAAATAGAATTAGCAATTTAAGAATTAAAATTTAATATATAAAATCCCTTACAAATAGCATGGTTTTCATTGCTTTAAATTATTGAAATTATTACTTAGGATGATTATTTTAGGGAAAGGTGAAGAAGAATTCATAAAAAAAATGAAGGAACATATAAAAAAACGGATGTAATTATTTAATATCTTTTAGTTCTTTTTAAAAATGAAAGCGTTAAATATTACTCCTTCTAAAATTTCAACGGAGAGATCATAATCCTTTCCAATTTCAATAGGATCAACTGCATCCGGATGTTTGGGGAATTTCTTTCGTATTTGCTTTATACCCATAGGTGTAGGTTCGAAAATACATAATTTCCCTTTTTTTTTTAATACCCTTACCGTTTCTTTAAACGCAGAATGTTTATCTTCTATATGATGCAACGCTCCCAGTATATATACAGCGTCAAAGGAATTTTCCCCAAATGGCATATCCTCAGCATTAAAGGCTTGGAATTTTATCAAATGATCCATATTTACTTTTTTTGCGTTATTCAACCAATCTTGCTTAGCATACTCAGATTTATCAAAATCAGGTTCTCCAGTAAGGACTTTATACCCATTGAGTGCAAGAATTATGGCCATTCTACCTACACCTGTACCAATATCTAAAATTTTTGCTTCCTTATCAAGGTCTAACTGTTTTACTACTTTATCAAGAAACTTAAAAACAAATCCAAACTCCGCGTCAAATATTTCAGCTATTTGCTTAGCATCCATCCTTATTTTCAAGCTCCCAATCGAGTAATTCTTATTTTGGGGCGTGGTGCTGCATAAGAGTACATTATATTGGGATATCCTATTACAAAAACACCATGAACCTTTCCAGGGATTTTAACCATATTTTTACGAATCTCCTCATTTGAAATTAATACCCAATTAGCAAATCCAATCCAACAGGTTCCCAATCCCAGAGTTTGAGCACTTAGCATTCCATAAGTGATGGCTATTGTTGAATTTACGAGATCATCGGTATTATTTGAATGTAGTATGAGAACATGAGGGGCATCATAAAAGATAGGATCTAAACCTTTTTTTCTTTTATATTCAAGTGTTTTTTCATATGCTTCAGGTAACATTGAATTCTTGACTAAATCATTTAGAATTGCATCTGATAATGCTTTTTTTTGATTATCATCAGAAATTATTTGGATTTTTAATCTACGGAAATTACCACCCGTTGGTGCATATCTCATCGAATTAATGACCTTATCCAATATTTCTTTTGGTATTTTTTCTTTCTTATATTGTCTAATTGACCTTTTAGCACGTAGAAACTTTTGCAGCATATCATAGGAGATTAGCGAGCTAGGATCCTCAATTCCCTTAAAGGTTATTGGCTCATCACGCATACTACTGTAGATTATAGCTTCTTCTGGGCAAACTGAAATACAATGGCCACATCCTATACATCCAAATAGTTTGAATTGAACTTGTTTGTTTTCGTCTAGTCTAAAATTTAAAGCTGGACATTCATTTATACACTGCTGACAATTAGTACACTTTACTTTATCAATCCCTTTAATTGGCATGATCAATAATCACTTCTATATTTCTTTTTTTTAAAATATTAAATTATAGTTCTTTTATTTTAATATCAATAAACATTGGAAATTTCAAAACTCTTTCTCTCTTTTTTTTTTATTATTTTAGCATCAAATATTTCAGAGATTTTTTTTAGCATCCATTTTTAGTTTTTATCTCCCATTTGAGTATTCATCATAAAAGCTAATCCTCCTGGTGTGGTCTTCCAACCTAAATCTGAGTTTATAATATAAAAACACTGTTCAAGCATAGATAAATGATATAAAATCTGATCATCTTGTAGGTTAAACTGGCTCTTGATGTCATTTAATTTCCGAACTTCAAAACCAATAAATTTTAATAGTTCTCTTCGAGTTTCATTCATCATTGTTCTATAAGCACGGTAATGACCTAGCTTTTTATCGATATTTTTCGTTTTTTCTCTATATTCTTTTATTTCTTCAGGAGTCATTTTTAGCTTCTTTATCATTTCTTTTAACTCATCATCCATAAAATTTTGTTCCCTCCTTTTTCTAACTATCATATATTTTAGGTAGTCTAAAATAATTATAAAGTAAAAATAAATAAATGTTTCGGTTCCTAACTATCTTATATTCGATTAAAAGATCGCTAATTAAAGCAAAGTATTGCAATTTTAAAACCCAATTTTCAATCTTCCATAGAATATATGAGTTTCTTTAGTAAAATTTCTAAATTTTCGATTTCACTCGGAGTAAAGTCTCTAAAAAAATCAGTTAAATTAGATTTTTGAGGTTTTCTATAAAATTGGAGCTCTTTTCCTTTTCTAGTCAATTTTACGAGTGAACTACGCCCATCTTTAGGATTTGATTCAAGAGTTACTAATCCATTATCTTTCATTGTCTTTACTACTCCAGTAATGGTAGAACGAGCACATTTTGCTGCAGTTGCTAAATATTTTAGAGGAAATCCATCTTCTTTCCAGAGTATCCGTAAAATAAAAAGTTGAGGAGGTGTAACTCCATCAATATAATGGGTTCTTATGAGATTACGTTCATGGTGATCGAACTGAGATTTAATTTTCTTTATTAAGTCAAATATTTCGGAACTTAAATCAGATAAAGTCTTATTTATCTTATATGTTTTATCACTCAAAAGAAAATTCCTCATTAATTCGGATCAAAACTATTTAATTAATGGGAAATGAAATATATAAGTTTATTCCAAGATTAGAGTGCAAATTTCATAGTGCTTAAGCATAAGAAATTAAGAATTTCTTTGCTATTTTTTTTGTTTTAGGACTGATACTTGAAATCTGTCTCTTAACGAATTCTAATAGTTTCTCTTTATTTGGATATCTATTTACAATCAATTCCAATCCTTCAATAATAAAACTCATCATTACAGCTTTTTGTTTTTCTGGGAATGGATTATCCGTTTCAAGTATTAGGAGCCGATTTATTATTCTTTCTAGGAGTTGTTCTTTAACAGAAGCTATAATTGCGCAGTTTTTTACACAAAATTCAGCTGTCATAAACTTCTCATCCTTCAATAATTCCATATAATCATCGATAATGTCGATAAATTTATTTTCGTTGTCGACTTTAGCAAGTTTCGCAAGAAGTATTAGTCCAAAATCGCGATGATAAGAATTGGGATGATTCAAAAGCTTATAAAGGTCATCCCAGTAAGTATAAAATAAATCAGGTTTGGATGAGCTTGCTTCCTCAATTATATAAAAACAATGATAATATTTCATTATTTGAGGATGGTTTATCATATTTTCTATGACAAAATCTCTTATCTCTTCATTATTTATTACCATTTCCACATATTTATTTTTATCAAAATCTTTTTTCGAGATTTCTTCTAGCATTTTTTCTATTATATTCACCTATTATCTTCTAATGTTGTTATTGGATGTGTACGTAAAACATAGATAACATTATTTTCAATTACTTTTTCAATATTTTTTGATCAATAACCACCATCTTAATATTAAATAATGATATTTCAAATATTTTCTTTTTCATCTGAAGTAGATATAATAGTGATTAATGAAAAAATGAAGATTTTTGTCGGGTTGATATTTATCATTAAATATGTAAATTATAATGGCTCGAATATATATTTATATATTGTTCCTATTATTCAATTAATGCGTAAAAACAAATTAAAAATAAAAAAATAAAGTTGTTATAATATGGCTGAAACAGGCGAAAATTTAAAGTTTTCTAAGTATTTTAAAAGAACTTCTGCCTTGGAAATTAATATTGATAAAGAGGACATCTTTTATCGTGATAAATATAACGAGATTATTAGTTATATTAAGTTATTGTTAAGTGATTCTGAAGACTTGGAGATTTATAACCATTTAAAGCCAAAAGGAACACTTTTGGTTAATATAAATCTTGGAACAGATATTTTGGATTATATAAAATTAATTTCGAACCATTACTATCTTGAATTGATTGAACTCAATCTTATCGAAATTCTAAAATCACCGAAGGAATTTCTTGAAGTTTTTAATAGTATTCTTTTAAATTTAATTAAGAAGATCCAAGAAAAAGATAAAGAAAGTAAAAATATAGAAAATAAGCAAGAAGAGGGTAAGGATATAAAAAAAAGACTTATATTAATAAACCAGCATAAGAAATTAAGTAAAAACAATGGTGAAAAAAGCCTATTTGATAGATTTATTTCTTTATTCCAAGAAAATATGAATGACATCGATTTATTCAACAATAATTTGATACTAATATGGATTAATTATGATTACCAAGAATTGATAGAGAATTCAGATGATTTATATGAAATATTTGACTTGTTCATAAAAATTCCTATTTTAAATCAAATCGAACGTGAGACAATTCTTAGAAATTTTTCAGAGAAGAACTCCAATATCGTATTTGATGTCGACGCTATTGTGAATAAAACTAGAAATTGGGAAATAAAAGACCTTAAACACTTGTTAAAAATTGGTATCTTGAAACATCACATGAAATATGATTTAAATGTGACGACTAATGAAATTACAGACATTTTACTGGAATTAATAGAATCAGGAGAATATATTCCCGTGCTCAGTCAAAATAACTTAGAAACTAAAGAAAAGTTAGAAGTAAGTGAAGAACCTCTTAATTATGTTGATAAGAATTTTATAAAAAATGATAATCATAGAGATCGTGAAACGATTAAATCATACATAAACGATATTCAAGGAGAAAGATATTCTGAATTCATGTTAAATCAATTATATGAAAATGCAGCATCTAAAAATTATAATGAACTAATTGTCATTATTGATAAACTTAATAAGAAGGAAGTAATCGAGGAAAATGATAGGAAGATCCTTGCAAAATATCCTTTTATCTTAAATGATGTTCCAAACCTAGCTCAACTTAATTTGGAAAAAGCAAAAAAGAGAATAGATCTCATTAAACAAGCATTTGGAAAATAATAAAAAATTAACATTGCTATTAAGAAAAAACATAAAAATCGGAATTAGTTTTTTATTTTTAATTGGATGTCTATAAATTTTTAATATAGTTTCTTTTTTCTAATAAGATTATATTGGAGTTAATTTATTGGGATCTTGATATTTTTTCGGAGCAGAACTTTTATCACTTTTAGTTGGCAAGTCTTTTTTAGTTGGTTTGAATTGAATGAGAGATTTATTGCATGCCCAACAAATATTATCTAAGTCCTCCAATGCGTTTTTACAATTCGTGCAATAATAAGTACCACAATGAGGACAAACAAACGTATAACCCGTAATGGGTCCTTTATGTATTAAACAATAATGCTTTTCTTTAAAGAAACTAATATCCTTTTTCGTGATTGCATCTTTCTTTTTTCCTAAGTCCTTTAATCTGATAATCACTCCCTCTGTTTGCCTTAAGTTTCTTTTCATTCTTTTTATAAAGCCAAGCCCTACTAAAGTGATAAAGGCTATTACAGAGGCAAGGACAATGAACGTTAACATGAGAAAAATTATGAGGGTATCATCATTTTCATGGGGTTCTTCAGCAGACGGAAACTCTATTCTTATTGATGCGCAATTTGAACTAATATTACCAAATTCATTATACGCGACTAAAATATAGAAAAATATTCCTTCTTCTAATTCAGTAAGGTGAATACTATTATTTTCTAGTCCAGATTCAACTAACGTCAAGTTTTTATTGAACTCTGTAATAGAATTATTAGATTTGTAAATGGAATAATTATCCGCGTTAGGGGAGCTGGTCCAAGTAAGAATGATATCTTGAAAATGATTATCAGAGATATAATTTATCTGAAAATCATTATACAGTAAGGGGGTAACTTGAACATTTATGGCCCGACAGTTTGAACTAGAATTCCCATATCTATTAAATGCTACGATTTTATAAAATAAAGCATCATCTTTTGGATGAATAATGGAATAGGTATTATTCGTGATATTGATGGCTATAATAGTAAGGTTATTGTTAATTTCCGTGATTGTTTCATTATATTCATAAAGCGTATAATTATTAGCTACCCCTATTTGAGTCCAAGTTAAATTAAATATTCCATCTAAGTCAGGTTCATGGGCATTTGTATTTAAGATTAATTCTCCAGGTTCATTTAAATTAACTGTAAAATATCTAACATCAGAGTGATATGGTTGACCAGAGGAATTACCGAATATTTGAATTCCGTGTGTACCATCGGCAGGCATCCTTATCGTGTGATTCCCGTATATTGATACGTTTTGCCCATTCAATGAATAACATAATTCATCCATCGTAATGCTTTCATTAAAACAAATGAATAAACCTGGAACTTTATTATCTCCAATATCATAAAGCGGATCCCATGAATATGCGAAAGCATCAAAATAATATTCTGCACCAGCTTGAGGATAGGAAGTACTGATACAAACTTCATTTACATAATCTAAAGGCCAATCTAGATTATAAGGACCATAATATTGAGTTGAATTCCCCTCGGGAGTTAATTGGAGTTTATATTTTTGAAGCCCTAAATTTTGATATCCTTCATGCCCACATTCAAAATCAATTCTTAAATGATACCACGTGTTATTCTCAAAACTTGTTATCAAAAAATCAGTAACACCCTTATAATAGTATAAATTGCCGCTAAAGATCTTAATATAGGCACCGTTGTAGAACTCTGGGTCTAAATTTTGACGTAGTGTAATATAGAAAAGTTTGTTTGTGTTATTTCCAAATATCCAAAGCTCAACGGTACCACTACTTTGGCTTCCAAAATTATGTGTTGCCTCTGATCTATCATCAGTTCTTATATCATTCATTCCTACTACTTTTTTATGGCCTTCAAGTTCATCCCAAATTGTAGGGCGATCATAACCATAACCTGCACTAAAGTACCAATCATTATAAGAAGTATCCCCTTCAGTTCCACTTTCGAACCCATAAGTTGCAGGAAAATATCCATCCATGGCGTTGTAATATGTCTTATTCTCAGGATATGTAATTGTAATCTCAGATGCACTACTTTCGGGTAATTTTATGTTGTTAAAAGCCGAATTTTTCAATGTTCTATCCTTTAAATTCGGAGTAATAAAAAGTGGATATGGTAATATGAGAAAAAATATAAGTACGGGAATTATTTTTTTATTTTTCATCGGACATCATTTTTTTTTCTTTTATTTGGGATTTTGATATTTTTTAAGAGCTGAATTTTTATCACTTTTAGTTGGTGGATGTTTTATAATTGGTTTGATTTGCTTGAGAGGTTTTTCGCATGCCCAACAGATACGTTCCATGACCTCCAATGCGTTTATGCAATTCATGCAATAATAAGCACCACAATGAGGACAAACAAACGTATAGCCCGTAATGGAGCCTTTATGGACTAAACAATAATGCTTTTCTTTAAAGACTGGAATATCTTCTTTTATGAACACATTTTTCTTTTTTCTTAAGTCCTTTAATGTATTAACCACTCCTTCTTTTTGCTTTAATTCTCTTTTTATTCTTTTCATTGAACTGCCCCCTATCAAAGTGATTGAAATTATTACAGAAATAAGGATCATTATCATTATAATGAGAAAAATTATGAGAGTATCATTATTGGGTTCTTCTCTAGGTGGAGCCCCTAATCTTATTGATGCACAATTTGAAATACTATACCCAAATTCGTTATATGCAACTACAATATAGTAAAATATTCCTTCCTCTACTTGAGTAATGTTAAAACTATTCTTTTTTAGTCCAGATTCAACTAATGTTAAGTCATCATTGATCCCTGTAATATATTTTTTAGATTTATAAATAGAATAATTATCCACATTAGGGGAATTGGTCCAAGTAAGAATGATCTCTTTAAAATGAGAATGATACATGTAATTTACCTGAAAATCATTATATAATAAAGGGGTAAGATGAACATTTATGGACAGGTAACTTGAACTAGAATTCCCATATCTATTAAATGCTACGAGTTTATAAAATAAGACTTCGTTTTCTTGACGAATCATGGTATAGGTCTTATTCGTTATATTAGTGGCTAAAATAGTAAGGTCCTGATTAATTTCCATGATCGGCTCATGATGTTCATAAAGAGTATAATTGTTAGCTACCCCTATTTGAGTCCAAGTTAAATTAAATACTCCATCTAAGTCAGGTTCTTGGGCACTTGTATTTAAAATCACTTCTCCAGGTTTATACAAATTAACCGTAAAAAATCTAATATCAGAACGATATGGTTGACCAGAGGATGTACCGAATATTTGGATGCTATATAACCCATCAGCAGGCATCCTTATCGTGTGATTTCCATGTATTGATACGTTTTGTCCATCTAAAGAATAATATAATCCTTGCATCGTCATGCTTTCCTCAAAACAAACAAATAATCCTGGATCTTTATTATCTCCAATATCATAATGTGGATCCCATGAATAAGCAAAAGCATCGAAAAAATATTCTGAACCAGATTGAGAATAATCAGCATTGATCTCAACTTCACTTATAACTTCCACAGGTTCATATAAACTATAAGGGCCATAATATTGAGTCATCCCCCCCTCGGGTGTTATTTGGAGTTTAAACTCTTGAGTGCTTAAATTTTGATATTTTCCATTCCCACATTCAAAATCAATTCTTAAATGATACCACGTGTTATTATCAAGACTTGTTATCAAAATATCAGAGTATCTAAAAAAATACAAGCTACCGTTCGTGATCTTAAGAAAGATGCCTGTGTAAAGATCAGAATCTATAGGACCACGAAACAAGATATAGAAGGCTTTATTTGTATTAATTCCAAGTATCCAAAGCTCAACTGTACCATTACTCTGCATTCCAACATTATGTGTTGCGGATGGGCGATCATCAGTTCTAGTGTCATTTATTCCCACTACTTTCTTATGGCCTTCAAATTCATCCCAAATTTTAGGATAAGTATAACCATAATTTGATATAAATCTCCAATCATTACTAGAAGTATCCCCTTGAGTTCCACTATCGAATCCGTAAGTCGCGGGATAATATCCATCCATGGCGTTATAATATGTGTTATTCTCAGGAGTTATAATTTTAATTTCAGATGTACTACTTTCGGGTAATTTTATGTGGTTAAAAACCGAATGTTTTAATGTTCTCTCCATTAAATTTGGAGTAATAAAAAATTGATAAGGTAATATAAGAAAAAATATAAGAATATGAATTATTTTTTTATTTTTCATTGGATATCAGTTTTTCCTTTATTAAGGCACTATACTAGAATAAGTCATTATCAAATATTAACCTTCAATTTTTATGGAGTTAAAGATATTAAAAGTAATCAAAATTAAAGAATAGTATCAAGAAATTCATCAAATTAAAGGCAACCAGATGTGATAACCTTTATTGATAAGATGACTTCTAAGAAAAAATTTTATCTAATCGAAACGATAGCATATATTATGAAGAAATTATCGTCTTTTCTTAAATATTACTACTCCTACTATTGTGATAACAATCCCCGCTATTCCCATTACTAAAATTAATTCTAGTGGAAAAGGTGGGTTATCAATTCCCGAGTCTTCTGGAGTAAATTAAGTCGGCAGAATATTTACTGTTAAATATAGAGAGGATAAAGGTCTTACAAACATTTATATATATTTCTTTACCATTTTATTATTACATGGATGATAGTTAGTTTATGACAAATTTAAATTATAAAAATAAAGTTCAAAAAATTAAATCAGATTTTAAACGGAAAGTCTACATTTCTAAATTATTTTTAGAAAATTTCTTAACTTTTCAAAAGGGTGAAGTAGTTTTTTATAAGTCTCCCTCCTTAAATATAATTGTCGGGCCTAATTGGTCAGGCAAGACAACGATATTTCAAGCCATTAAATTTGCTCTTGGAAGCAATGAAAGAGACGAGAGATACAAAAAATGGTCGGATTTCATAAGACACCATCAAAATAAAGCAATGGTAGAAATTCATATTCAAAATGGAATAGAATTAATACAATTGAGAAGGACTGTAATCGCCGGGCAATCTCCTTTCTTTTCAATTAAAAAAGAAGGGGATATTTTTAAAAAGGTACAAGCTCTTGAAGTACAGAAGCTCATCTCGGATTTAAACATTAATCCAGATAATCAATTTGCGTTTGTTGGCCAAGGCAAAATTGATAATATTAAGGAATTAAAGCCTAATGAACTATGTTCTTTTCTAGAAAAAGGTATGGGATTAAAATCTTTAAGAGAAGAGATATTGCAACAAAAATATGATGTTTTAAACCTAAATAGTGAATTAAATTCATTAAAAACAAAAAAAAATACAATAAATATTGGGCTTGAGTTATTACGCCCTAAATTGGAACGCTTAGATGTAAAGAAAAAATTGGAAGAGCAAAAAAGGATTCATGAAGATGAACTTTTATGGGCAAACAAGAAGAAACTGAAAGAGGACATTAAAAATTTAGAAGAAGAAATATTGAAAATTAAAGCTTATATAGAAGAGATACAACTAAAAAAGGTTGAAAATGAAAAAGAACTTGAAATCTTTCAAGAAAAAATAACAAATATAGAAAAAAACATCAATGAAATCTCTGAAAAATTAGGAGAAAAGAAGTTCCAAAAACAAGAATTAGAAGTAAGAGTTCAATCTTGGCAAAAAGATAAAATTAAAATGAAACAAGAATTAGAAGCCCTTGAAGAGCACATTACAAGAAGAAAAAAAGTACTTGATAATTATACAAGTCAAAAAAATACCTTAGACAAGGAACTCAATCTAATTAAATTGGAAGAAAGCAAGGTTGAGAAGAACATTGATGATTTAATGAATGAACTCTCAGTTTTAAAGCAAAAAATAAAAAGAAATAAAAATTTTCTTGATGAATATAATCAAGTTTTACTCGTAAAAAAGGCGAAACTGGAGGAAATTCAGGAAAATGAGGAATACATTGAAGCATATAATGATGAAATCAAGCAATTATTTCAAAGTTTTGAAGATATTGAACATAAATTGGATAAAAACAAGTGGTTTTTAAAAGATCCTACTGCAAATCTACTCAAGAAATTAGATAAGGAAAAAACCGTGATTGCATCAAAGCTTTATGATATTAATGATGAACAAAGACAATTAGAAAGAATAAGAGAGAAGAAATTTAGAAAGCTTAAACAAATGCAAGGTTCCTTGAGTCATAGGAGGGTAATGCTTCCATCAAATATAACAATTCTTAAAGATGAAATAAAAAAAATACCTTCTTTAAAAAGCGTTAAAGGGCCCATAATCGATTTTCTAAAATATGATGACAGTTTAAGTTATGCAATTGAGTCCGTATTAGGTGAAAACTTGCTTTATAGCTTCGTTGCTGATAATTGGGAAACTTTTAACCTCCTGAAAATACTAAAAAAGAAGTTCAATGCATATTGTAATATTTATCTTACTAAAAACTTGAAAGTCAATCCTTATCCTAAGATTTCTACTAAAGGAGTGATTGGATACTTAGTAGACTTAATAAAATTCATGAATAACGATCTAGATATTAAAAAAGTCATATATTCTAAGATTAAGAACTGTCTTGTTGTTCAAGATTATCGAGCGGGACAGGCAGTATATGCCACGACTAATTTTAGTGGAAAATGTGTGACTTTAGAAGGAGAGCAAATTGTATCATATAAATATGCTTTTGAAACCCCTTATACAAAACGTTTAAAAGGATTTCTAAGTGCAGGCACACAAAGGGAGCAAGCAAGCGTATTAGAAACAGAATTACAATCGTTGAATGAGGAAATCTCACAATTACAAGTTAAAGCTTCAAAGCTTGATAATAGACACAAAGAGATTTACAAAAAAAAAGAAGCTTTTGAAGATCTTTTATATACTTTTAAACAAAAACAGAGAATTACTACCAAAAAGAATAATTTATATGATAAAAGAACTAATTTAGAAGAACTTAACACGAGTATAGATGAGGAAATTCAAGTTTTGGACTCTAAATTAAAAGAATTAGAATCCCAAAAAGAGCCAGAGTTTTTCAAGTGGAATGAGAGATTTAATCAAATCCCCTTGGAATTAAATGAATTTTATGAGGAAAAGAAAAAATGGGATAAAAAATTAAAGGAGAATCAAGAGATTTTAAAAGAAATCGAAGAAAACATTAATCAACACTCCAATAAACTTAGTGCTATAAAAACAGAGCATAAAATCAAAAAAGAGAGCTTTCAAAAATCAGATAAAGAAGCATTTGAAATATTCAGAGAAATCGGAAATATACAAGATGAGATTGATAAAATCAAGGAAAATATATCCAATTTAAACCTTAAGAAAAAGGAGATTCAAGAAGAAAAAAGCATTTTAGATAAGAGAAACATCTCGATAAAAATAAATTTAGAACAAACCAACATCAAATTTAATTCTACTCAACAAGAATTAAAGTCAAAAAATAACGATTTAAAAAGAATTAATGTAGAAATTGGAGAGAAACCCCCCAAAATTCGGCTAATTGAAGAAATCAAAGGGGATATTTTAAAAATCAATAAAGAATTACTCAGATATAGCGATGTGGATGATTCTATAATAGTTGAACGAGACCAAATGATTGATTCATTAAAAAAAATTGAAAAAAATCAAAACGATTTAAAAAAAGACATTAAAGCAGCAATTAAAGCAGAAAATAAGATGGAGGATACTTACTATAACAAGTTTAAAATAGTCCTTAATAACTTAAAATCAAAAATAAATCAAAAATTTAAGAATTCAGATGTAAAACAATACTGTACTCTTGATATCGTTGGGGATTTTGAAAATCTGGGAGTTGAAATCAAGGCGGCAACTTCAAAAGAACTCGTAAGGGAATGTACGGCCTTAAGCGGGGGTCAAGTCTCATTAATTTCAATTTGCTTGATTCTCTCTCTCCAAGACATAAGAACAACACCACTTTGCATGTTTGATGAGGCAGCCATGTTTTTAGATGATAAAAACACGGAAGTAGCGTATAATTTAATTAAATCCACGCTTGAAAAACGCTCTATTCAAATAATTGTTTTTCTCCCCCAAGGAAAAAATCCCGAGTTTTTAAGCTTGGCTGATAAAGTAATTGGAGTTGCCAGGACGGGCAAGAGTGAATCCTCACACGTGTTTGAAAAACCAAAAATAATAAAAGTTGATGATTAAATGGCAGATTCTGAATTGATATTTCAAAATTTAGTTAAGAAAATTGAAGATATTCAGAAAAGTGTTAATTTAGGAGAGATTAATTTGCTTGATCTGGAATTAGTTCCCTTATTTAATGATTTAAGAGATACACTCAATATAAAAAACCTCAATGAGCATTCCAGAACATATAAAGAAGCGTACAATCTTCTTGACCATAAGTTCAATGAATTAAAAAGCCTATTAAGCTCATCTAATATTGAACAGAAATTCTTGAAATACTTCGAATTAAATCCTAGCGATGAAGAGATCTCCAGCTTATTTGAAAATTGTTGGAGAAAAGCATTTGCTATTGATGTATTATCATATCAATTCTTAGATTCTTCTAAAAGTCTGTTAAAAAGAGAAAAAAGATCTCCCTTGGAAAGTCCAACGATTGAATATGAGGAATATAATGAAGATTTCATCCTTAAGGTTCCAAAATTAAGGTATACTGAAAAAATGACTCAATATCTAGAAGAAATAAAAAAGAAGATGCCTTGTTCATTCAATGATATATTTGAAGAGGAACAAGATGATATAAATTTATGTAAGAATTTCGTTTATATTCTACATTTATTGCAATCTGGCATGATTAAATTTCAAAAAGAAACCAATTTTTTATATTTAGAAGAGGAGGAATAATAATATGAATGAAATGTCTATATTAATGCATGTAATGAGTAAAAAAGAAGGCTCTGGTCGATATGGGGCAACAATGAAAGAAATACTTAAAATACTATCTATTTCACCTGACAGTAAGAATGCTTCCATTTATTTTCAAGATTTAATTGCTAATTTTTCAAAATACCTTGAACCTTTGGGACTTCAGACCAAATTCAATCCAATTGATAATAATTGGTTCATTTCTCATGAGGCCGAAATATCTGATATTATCAATGCCAATCCTTTTGAAGGAAAGCCCAGGTTAGCGGCCACTTTATTATGTTCCTTAATTTGTTGCCTTAGAAATTCGGGAATTGGAAAAATCCATCAAATTAAAGAATTAAGAAAAAAGAAAAACGTTGTTGAAGATTTGAAAGAGTTAGAAGAAAAAGGATATTTAGAAATTGATGATAATCACTTACAAGTACGTTTAACTCCTCTTATCGGATATCAACTAGATCTTAGTAAATTATTCATTAAATTGGCTTTAAAATTAGAGCAAAAAGAAAATTAAAGAAAAGAAATACATTATTTTCCAGTGGTTATTTTTAACATCATCTCTGCCACAGCATTATTGTAGGTTTCAATATCAGCAAATCCTTCAACTGTTTCTCCACAAGTAGTAAAAATGTTAATAATAGTTATCTTTCTTTCTTTGAAAAAGTCGGTAATCTTCTTTTTTATTTCTTCAAGTTTTTTCTCTTTTTGTGCTTTATTACCCTTGAGCAAATCAAACTTGTTTATACATATATTTATCTTATCGGGGAAAAATCTAACATCATTAAAAAAACTAAATTGAGTATCAATATCTCGGTCGAGTGAGAATACACCTATAATCTGCGTTGCGATTCTACTAATCGTTATTATTCCCATCTTGACGACAGCGCGCTCTCGATCGCCCCCCGGCGCGAAGATGGTATGAGCTTTTTTAGATGCATCCTCACGGAAAACTACTCTGTTTGGATGGATAGTTTTTGTTTCTTTTTCATTAAGGGCATTTTCCTTATCACCGCCTGGAACTGTAGCTTCTCCCGAAAAGTCTGTTTTTATTACTGTACATTTAAGTCCTCCCTCGACTTTTTCTATATCTCCTTTATTCAAATATCTAACAAATAATCGCAGTATTGAAGTCTTACCTACACTAACATCTCCTAATAATCCTATATTAACCATTTTAGGACACCTCCGATTCAAGAAGTTTATTAAGAAGCACTTCATAATCTTGGACGAGGAACTGTTCTAAAAAAGCGTTGTTATGGGCATGTATGAGGGCAATCAACACTTCTTTCAGATTTTTAGCGCCTTTAGCATATTTTATCAGATTTTCTGATGAAGGCTCATCAGTAAAATCTTTTGCTTCTTTCTCAAATCCAAAGTTTTTCCTATCAGGTAGGGAATTAAAGAAACCAAAAGCGGAATACCCTTGATATTGGAAAAAAACAAAGAATCTAGATTTAATAGAAGTTATAATTTCACTAAGATAAACACTCGGATACAATTCTCCTAAGATTAGATAATCATCTTGCTTAATCACGAAATATGGAGAAATAGGCGATTGATGAGCACCATACATTTCTTTAGGGGGTAAGGAAATGAAAGGTAATTTTTCTTCAACAATAGCCCATAGATCTTCTCTTTTTTTTTCTATTAATAATTCTTTGATTTCTTCATAAGCGTAATAGAAATCTGTTTGAAGTCCTAATAATGAACTCAAATATACAGACAATGAAGCAAATGTAGCTTCTAAAAGAGGTTGTCGTGAACTGGTTTCACCAGGTTTTACAGCACCTTTCCAGGCTCGAAGAGCTGAATAGACGAATCCCTTTACATCGAAAAAGTTTCCACACAGCAGTATGAAACTTGGCGAGCTTCCTCTCGCATCAGTAAAAAATTTGACAGATTTATTTAATAATACTTCTTCCAAATCTTTATCGAGAAATTTAGAATGTACTTGTGGCATCTGTAACCAGCCAGTTCTCTTTTTTTTCGCCATATAATTAACACT
>JAEOTJ010000069.1 GCA_016839905.1 Promethearchaeota archaeon
GACCACGAATATCTTGACTTCTCTTAGCTCCAATGAACTTTAATCTAACTGACGATTCTATTCCTTTCCATAAGAATACTTTTCTAATATCATCAGCAACAATTACATAACATTGATCTGTCTTAAGAAGATCCTTAATAGGACCATCAGATGTGACTTCTGTTGTAGTACCATCTGGATTTATAATAAAGACCTGACATCCCATATTCACTCGCACCTGTTATCGTAATATTCTTTCTATTTTATACTTTAAATAATAAGATTATTTTTTTTTCTATACATATTTTGTATACTATTTATTTAATAAATTAACGATTTATAAAAGTTTATTTAGTTAAGGAAGTAATCTCATTAAACCTTTATTAGATAAATTAGATTTTTAATAATGTTAAAATTGCCTTGTTAATGTTATTGATCATATCCATTGCTGTAAAGCGAGCTCCCAGGTTTTTCTTACAAAATTCACCTAAATATCCATTAAAAAAGGCTGCAGAACAAGCGGATTGGAAAGAATTATTCTCAGTAGCAAGAAAACACGCACAGATCCCCGCCAATACGTCTCCAGTCCCCCCAATCGACATTTCTGGGCATCCTGTTCTGTTAATTTTGGTATTACTACCATTACTAATATAATCATATGGACCTTTTACTAATAATGTTGCATCCAATTTTTTAGCCAAGTTAGATAAAACTTTAATTCTGCCCACTACATCGTCATTAGGAGGTAATTTAACTCCCGTCATTATTTTTAACTCTCCTTCATGAGGAGTTAATATTATATTCTGTCCCTTAATTAATTCAAGATGATCCTTGACTAATTTTAAAGCATCTGCGTCAAGCACGATTGGTTTTTTGTCTTGTTTTACCTTTTCTAACAATTTTATAAGCAATTCTTCTGTTTCTTTTTCTTGAGCTAAACCTGGACCAATTACTATTACATTCGCCCAGTCAATTAACTCTGATATGTCGTTATATGCTTTAATGTTTAAAAAATCGCCGGGACTCGTCCGTACTATCATGTTTGGCGAATATTTTCTGAGGACTTCCCCTATAACTTCTGGAACGTACGTTCTTACCAAGTCTATTCCAAAATTAAATCCTGTTAATGAAGTATATGCTGGAGCGCCAGAGTAATCCTTCGAGCCGCCTACCACGAGTATCCTTCCAAATTGCCCTTTATGAGCATCTGGCTTTCTCTTTTTTAAAGTGGGAATAAAATCTCCTCTTCCTACAAAAAGATTGGCTTCAAGCGGAATCCCAATCGATTTTACTACAATTTCATTAATGTATTCATTATTATTATCCATTCCTTTTTTATTACGATGAAAAGTAATTACTAAATCAGCCTTGACTGCTTTATCGGCGACCTTTCCTGTATTCGGATCCAAACCAGAAGGTACATCAATAGATACGACCGAATTATTGTTAACTTCTCTTATTAAATTAATTAAATCTATTGCTGAAGACATTGGCTCCCTAATCTTCCCTTTAACTCCCGTTCCTAACAATCCGTCAATGATCAAATCATAAATATTATATTTACTAACTTGTTCTGGATTAACATGAAGCTCTGCAGAATCTTTTATTATCTCAATTTTAATGGAATGAGTGAGATTTTTAGAAATTATATCCCAATTTAACTTAGCCTCTTTAGTCCTAATCTTTTCCGGTGTTCCTATAAGCGTGACTAAGCTTTTCACACCGAACGATGATAAATGGCGTGCAATAACAAACCCATCACCACCATTATTGCCAGTTCCACAAAAGATCGCCACTTTCGAATCTTCATTAAGATTATATCTTTTAACGATTTCAATAGTAAAAGAATAACCCGCACATTCCATTAAATGGCTTTTTGGAATACCAAGCCACTCTGAATTATTGTCTAAAATACCTACTCCTTCTGAAGAGATTTTTTCTGAAAAAAATCGTTCCATAATAATTTATTGTAAGATAATGTGTTAAAAATCTTTTTAGATTATCATATAATTTATGAGATTTCAATAAATTTTAAAAAAAAGATATACTTTAAATTTAATTTCCTATTTTATTTTCTCTGTTAATTCATATATATCTTTTATAATCATAATTTTGTTATTTTTCCAAAAGAATTATTATTAATAAGAAGAGTGCCGGTGGAGGGGTTTGAGCCCTCGACCTCCAGATTATGAGTCCAGCACTTTCAGTCTGACCCAATTTTTCAGAAAGATAGCGTGTCTGGCGCTATAACCAAGCTAAGCCACACCGGCTTTTTTTCAGATGAAGCCCCGGGCGGGTTTTTCCGAGAAAGACGAGATATTTCCCTCATTTGAACCCGCGACCTTTGCCTTACCAAGGCAATGCTTTCGACTAAAATCATGAAAGATGATTTTATCAACCAACTAAGCTACCGAGGCATAATATTGATAATCCAATAAATTTAGTAAGTATTACAAAATTAAAAGTTTTTTCAATCTTTCCTCATCAAAGATTTTATTTCGATAATTTTTTAATCTCTTAAAATACAAATTATGTAATTAAATCATTTTATTTGAGATTGAGAATCAAAATGTCACGTTTGGACCAATTAAGAGATCAAGATAAAGGAAGTCTCCGCCGTACAATCATTGTTGTCGTCATCGTGGCGAGTATTTTGCTATTATTATTTATTTTTACTCCTTTAATATGGGATTCGATTGTAGGAACTCAACAAGAAAACCCTTCAGAGAAATTACCGGGATCTCTTGCTATTTTCTCTTTATTACTGGCTTTATTTTGAATAAAGGTATTCTTTTGGGAAAAGATTTCAAAGATATCTAATATTTAAATTTTCAAAACAATTTCATATATTCTTTATTTTGCAATTTTTTATGACCATAAAATCGGTATTGCCATTCAATTCCAAGAAAATTGCTTATCTTCTCGCAACAATGAAAAGCTTCGCCTCCTTTGGGTGTATAAAATATAAATAATTTATTTTTAGGAGTAAATTTTAGAAATATTTTATACTTATTCGAACCAGCACTACTATATAATACACAATCTATTTTGTTAATTTGTGTTAATTCAATTTTTTGATAACTTTTCACTCTGTTTTTTTTCTTCTCCTCAATTATTAAATCCTTATTTTTTTCAAAAGTCAATTCATATGATTTAAACCTGACCTTTGACCATTGTTGTAAGGACCAAATGACAAAGAAAGCATCAATTATAATATATCCTATGAGCCATTTAAGTGGTTCTGAGACAAATGGGACAGAAAGAAACAAGGATATTGCTATAATCATTTGACAAGTAGCACATCCAATTAGGGGTCCTCTTTTTAAATTATGATAATTGATAAAAATTTTAAGAATTTCTGAACTAGGATATTTAAAATCTATGAAGATTGAATTTTTATAAAATTCCTCTTTTAAAATGGATTCAGAATCATTTTTTATGGTGGCACTTCCCATTAAATTTTTTTTTTCTTTCAAGATATTAAATTCATTCATTAAATCTTTAAATTTCTTTTTTCTTTTTAAGTAAGTTTTTGGATTTCCATAACAAAGAATAGGTACTCCTATTCCTAATATTATAAAAATTATAATCATTGCCCAGCCATTTACTATCATGCCTTCCTCACCAAGCATTTCTATATAGGGACGACGATTCCCCATATCATAAGCATCTTTATATACAATAAATTTGTAATAGAATAGTAATATCATGAAGATAATTGCAGAATAAAATATGATAAAACCAATTATCTTGCCATAAGGGATTTTTTTTTCTTTTTTCATTCTTCGCTTTCTCTTCTCTTTTTTCTTATCTATGTATTTCTTAGAATTAGACTAGTGTCTCTATTTTTTATAAATTTCAAAAATAAGAAAGAGTGCTAATATTCATATAATTGATCCTTGAGAAGGTCTCTTAAAGAATTTCCTCATTCTTTATAATTTCTTCTTATCATTGAGTTGTTTTATTAATTTATGAAAATAGCATGCAGAACAATAAAATTCAACGTTTTGGTTTTGCCAATAAGTTTTTAATTGCTCTTGACCTGCGACTGGAAATCTATCCTTAATCGTGTAAAAATCATATTGTTCATTACAATTATTACAACTTCTATATAATTCCATTTTCTCATCCACCACTTCATTCTTTAATTCATTATTCATATTTGTAATTTTCATATTATTTTCTCTTTCTTAAAATCATTTTAATCTTCACTTATTTTCTTGTAAATATTTGGAATGCTCACTTTAATTTTTGGATAATTAATTTTAGGAACATTAATCTTAGGAATGTATCTCGTAATATTATTCATTGTTTTAATAGTATCAGTTTCCAGATTATTATCCTGTAAATTTTCTTCATCTATTTTGTTTTTTTCGGGTAGCCCTTGATCTCCATTACTTAAATCTTCAGTAGTTTCACTCGCATTCCCTCCCCTATTTAAAAATTCAGCGAGATCTTCGCGTTTCATATCAAGTAATTTTGGATAATTGTATATAAATTGCTCAATAAAGGTGAATTCTTTAATTAATTCATGTTCAAAAACCCAACCAGTTTTAACGTCATAGAACATTCCCGTAATTTTAATATTATGAGGTAATTTCCTAGGAACGCTCAAATTTTCGACTTGGTCTTTGAGATTCTTAAATTCATCAATGAAGAATTTAAAATATTCCTGTAAATCCTTAAGATTTGGTTGATCATTCTTAATAATTCTCCAGAATCCTGATTTATGTACCTTATTAGCAAACTCGCTATTCGATATTTTTGTCATTCCACAATCACTATGACCTAAAATGATAATATGAATAACGTTATACTTATGAATAGCTATTAATATCGATCTAATTACATCTGATGTAATTATATTTCCTGCATTTCTTAATATAAATACATCGCCGGGCTCCAATTGGAAAATTCGATAAACATCAATTCTTGGATCCATGCAAGTGAGAATGAGCACGGGATATTTTGGAATACTACCCTCACCGTTAATATTCTCTAGACCTTGCTGTTGTTTCCATTGAAACTCTAAATTTCCTTCTATTAACATCCTTTCAATATCTTGATTCATTTTAATTTACTCCACCCCCTATTTTATTATGATTTATAAAACCATTTTCTTTTCCTGCCACGTTAAAATAAATGTCCATAAACCTCCTTTTTCATGCTTTTCCCGCACATTAGACAATTCATTTTAACTCTTACCTCTGGATGTTTTTAATATTAAAAAAAAATTTATTTAAATTTTAATTTAAAAAAAAAAATTATTTATTCTTCACTAAAAGTTCCTTAGCTTTTTTAACTCCTCCGTTTCCAAAAAAACTCTTTATCTGGTCCGAATATTCAGGTAGAAGTTGCAAGAATGGTATGATTGCCTTTGAAATTGAACTAAATGCCTCGTTTCCGTTTCCAACAATGAACATTTTATCAGGATTCACGTTTTTAAAGATCTGTGGTAAAAGATTTACTAATTGTACTGCTAAGAATCTCTCATCTGCACTTCCCATCGCATCCACTTGTGACTGAAATCCTTCCGCTTGAGCAAGCATTTGTTGCCGGATATTTTCTGCTTCACCTTCAGCTTCAGCAATTAATTTCTTTTTAATCTGTTGTGCCTGAGCGTCCGCATCAATAATTATCTTTTGTCTCTCACCATCTGCCTCAATTTTCTTACGGTCGCGTTCCATTTCTGCAATAGCAATTTCTTTATCTTTTCTTCGTAATTCAATCTCTTTTTCAACTTGTTGCTGCTCTGTTCCTACTTGATTCTGGACTTCGAGTTCTCTTATTCGAGCTTCTCTTTCTGCTTCTGCTTTAGCTAATCTTGCTTTGCGGAACTCTTCAGCTTGTTTCACAGCTTCCATGTTCTTTTTCAATTCTTCTTGTACAATAATAACTTCCAGAATTTCGATTGACTCGATGATTATCCCCCAGTCTGCTGTTAATTCGAGTAGATCTTTACTAACGTGGTCAATTATATCTCGACGTTCTCGAATTATTTTCTCAAGGGGCATATGTGCACATGTAGTCCTTATTATCGCCTCGGCAGCCTTTTTCAAGATTTTTTCTACGTAATTATCATCACGATAGTTCCACGATACTGCACCAAAAGCCTTCTCAGGATCTATGACTTTCCAAATAACCATACCAACAAATTCAATGTTTTGATACTCTTTTGATACTAGTTGATCGTGGGCCTCTAATATTGTTTGAATACTCGTCGTCGGAATCACAATATATTCATCAATTAGAGGTAATAACCAGAGACTACCGCCTAACCCCGCATGTTTAACTTTACCATGTCGCAAATGAATAACGAATTGATTTGTTTTGAACTTCCTGTACCTTGACGCCATAAACACTATAAAAAGCAAGGCAAGTATCACCATTGCAACCACGCCTCCTACAATCCAACCTTGAATTTCTTGTAATAACATCGTTTTTCATCCCTCCATATTTTTTTTATATTTTTTTTTATTGTATTTAAATTGTTTTTTGTTAAATTCTTATTATTTTCTTGTCCAAAGTGATTGGACTAATATTTATTTTAGATTTTTCTCGACTTTCATTTAAATTATTTAATCTTTTACTCATTATTCTCTATTTCCTCCACTTTTTTTGAATATTTGTTGGATCATTATCAACTAAAAAGTAACCTTGTCTAGTAGTACAAATATAGACTTTTTCACCCCTCTCAAAGACCGAATACGGATTTAAAGGCTTTACAGGTACTTTTTCAAATCTCATTGGTGTCTCAGATTTTACCTTTATAAGCCCACTTATCTTATCTACAGTTAAAATTACTTCACCTTCTATCCCTATCAAATTCTTTGTTGAAGAAATAATATAATACCGAGATTTCGCTATTTTCTTCCATACATAATTGACAAACTTAGTAATTATATATGAAAATATTGGAGTTATAAAGAAAATAATGAACCTATATAGGCCTGCAATAGTGTAATAGAATAAAATACCTGAAATTCCATAAAATAATAAGGCTGTAGAGATCAATAGCATAATAGGTGCTGGTGTAATATCACTTATTGCATCCACATCTGTATCGACATCACTATCCACATCTACATCCGCTTCAGCATCCATATCTACGTCTGCATCAACATCTACATCCGCTTCAGCATCCATATCTACGTCTGCATCAACATCTACATCCACATCAGCATCTACATCCACATCTACATCCACATCAGCATCTACATCCACATCTGCATCTACATCAACATCCACATCTGCATCTACATCGACATCCACATCTGTATCTATATCTATCTCGCCCTCTCCTGAAATATTAGACTCCATTTGAGCTAATAAAAATGAAACACCGGTCATAAATATCCCCCCAATGAACAAGCCTAAACAAATATTAAAAAATGTATCATAAATCCCTCTAATCATGAAAGAAAGTGACGCCATAATTACTCCTAAACATAGTATTAGGATCATTCCAAAAGTATCCTTTTTCTTCCAACGAATATGCCCATATCTAATATAATTATTTCCCTTCATTATCTCATAAATCTGATTATTTTATTCCTTTAATATGATTCAAATCCTAAACAAATGCTAAAGAAAATATCATACAAATCCATTTAATTCTCATCTTTTTATTTTTTCCCATAAGCAATTTATTATGGTATTACACTAAAATTACCCGTAAAAATTAACACCAAGTATATGAATAAACATAAAAGGAAGAAATTAAATGCCAGTATTCCTATTGTGCTAGCATAATGCTTACGCCTTTTATGGAATCCATTCTTCATATTTTATTTCATCCCTCCAATTTTTTTTATATTTTTGTATTTTTCTTTATATTCTTTTATATTTTTTTTTATTAATTAAGTTAGTCATATATAATTGGATATAGAAATATATATAAATGTTTCGAAATCTTTGTGAAATCAAAAAAATGATGCCTTTCACTCCTATATATAATATATATATTTATATATTGGTATTATTAATGTAAAATCAACAAATAATTATATTTGTATTGTTAAATTTTACCCATCATTTAAATATAAATTCAGATATATAAATTTATCCATTTTTATGACATAAATCTGACAAAATAATGCCAATTTACTGACAAATTAAGGATGATTTATGGATAAGTAAAAAAATTTATTAAAAAATAAGGATTAAATTATAATTAATGGTAGACGAAAAAAATAAAAACATGCACGAATTATATGTTGTTCTAGAAAAAGAAATCTTTGATAAATTAGAAGCTATTAAAGACTATCATGGAATAAAGAATCTTACCAAAATTATTAGATTTTTGATAACTAAAGAGCATAGAATAACAAAAAAATCCGAATAATTATTAAAAAATATAAAATTATTAATTTAGAGTTAAAAAAAAAAAAAATATATAAAAGTAAATAATTTTATTTACTATTCTATTATCTTGGTAAAAAAAAAGAATCGATTTGAGCTTAATGGCAAAGAAAAATGTAGATGCACCAGAAAAAAAAGGTAAAAACAGCAAAAATGTTGTAGAGCCAGAAAAAGTACCGAAAGAAGATAAAAGTGAGATCGAAGAGTCGGAAGAGAAAGAAGCGAAGGAAGAGAAAGAAAAAAAGGAAAGCAGTATTTTTGTAAAGGTTACAGACGATACACGAAGCATCATTGACAAGTATAAAGAAACAGGAAAAACCATATCGAGCATAATAGATTCAGCAATTAAAATGTACGATAATTATCATTCGATGCCACCAGAAATACAAGCTACGATTGAGAAGCATGAAGAACAATATGGTTCAAAAATTAAAGAAATTGAAGAAGCTGTAAAACTTCTTGACAAAGAAGATGATCCCAAAAAAGTAGAAGACCAAGATTTATGGCGTCGTGCTCGAGACGAGATGAAAATGATGCTTATTGGAAAAACTACTTTCAACCAATTAATTGCTGCGGCAGAAGCCCCTAAAGAAAGTTTAGAAAAACCGTTTAAAAGAAATGTTGCCTTTGATTTAATTCTGTGGTATACTGGCAAACCTATTAAAAATCTTTCTTTAGAAGAACTTTTAAAGACCGTACAGAAAATGTGGGTTGTAGCCAATTACTTTTATATGATTGATATCAACAAGGTAGAAGAAGATCAATATCATTTACTATTAAAACACAGGCAAAACAAAAGATACAGTAATTATTGGTTAGGATATTTCACGAAATTGTTTTCCTCAGAGGAATTATCCTTCAAATGCATCGTGGAGGGGCAGGCTTTTGATGAAACCTTGTCGTTGACAGTTAAAAAAGCCTTCGATAAGGAAAATGAAGAGTTGTAGGATATAATTTTAAAATATGTTAAATCTACTCAATATCGTAGGTATGACTTGGCTTATAAATTTTAATTAAATTATATAAAAAATATTAAAAATAGATTATTCATCGTCTCCTCTCATTTTTCTTTTCATTTTTGCTAAAAAATCTCCCATTTCATCTTTAATAGCGGCTTTCATCGCAATCTTAGAATTTACTTCATTAGGTTTTTCTATATTTATGGGAGGAGGCGTGGATTTAACTTTAGGAACCTCCGCAATAGGTTCTTCCTTCCTAATGAGGGGAGGTATTGGTACTGCACTTCTAGGTTCTTCTTCTTTCATCACGACGGATGTAGTAGCCTTCATTTCTCCTAAAAAAGCAGGCATCTCTTCTGTTATAGCTTCTTTTCTATCAACCTTGGGAATCCCTGTAATAAGTACTTTCTTCCTAATGGGGGGAGGTGTTGATGCTGCACTTGTAGGTTCTTCTTCTTTCACCACGACTGATGTAGCAACCTTCATATCTGTTAAAAATGAAGCCATCTCCTCTTTTAAAGCCTCCTTTTTATCAACCTTAGGAATCCCTGCAATAGGTTCTTTCTTCCTAATGGGGGGCGGTGT
Organism: Promethearchaeota archaeon; assembly: GCA_016839905.1. The sequence goes on from JAEOTJ010000069.1 coordinate 9,885, forward strand.
TGGCGCTGCACTTGTAGGTTCTTCTTCTTTCACCACGAGGGATGTAGCAACCTTCATATCTGATAAAAATGCAGACATCTCCTCTTTTAAAGCCTCCTTATTATCAACCTTAGGAATCCCTGTAATAGGTTCTTTCTTTCTAATGGGGGCAGATGTTGATATTGCACTTGTAGGCTCGGCTTTAGTTAAAAAAGAAGGTGTTCGTGCGACTCCTATAGGTTCCTCCTTCTTTATAGGAGGAGATATTGGATTTGCACTTGTAGGTTCTTCTTTAGTTCGAGAGGGAGGTGCTTGAACTACTCCTGTAGCTACATCTTTCTCTAGAGTGAGAGGTGCTTGAACCACACTTGTAGGTACTTCTTTCATTAAAAAGGGAGTTGCGTGAGCTACACTTTTAGGTTCTTCTTCTTTTTTTAAAAAGAATAAAGTATCAACTCTACCATTTAATCCTTTTTTTTCTGAAGAAGAAGATATTAGACTAGCACTTAATGGCGTTTTTTCACTTAAAAATGAAGGTAATTGACCAATTCTCTTTGGATCTAATCTTTCTTTTGTTAAAGAAGGAATAGCATCTATAGAGCTTGATTTTTCTTTTTTTCTATTTTTCTTTTTTTTTTTCTTCCTACCCATCTTCTCTCATATATAATTTATTCCAATATTTAGCTCGGAACTCATCCAATAAATTAGTTCCATTTATTTAAATTCTTTATTCTCTACTTTGTCAATGCTTAAATTGATGTTAAAAGTATAAAATCAACATTTTTAAATCTTTGGCAATGCTTAAATGGATGTTAAAAGTATAAAATCAATATTTTTATATCGTTTTTGATTTGAAATAATCTAAAAACCGATAATTTATCCTCTATACTACTCATATTCTTCTATAAGTCAAATTATGTTTGGATTTTTAAACTTTAGCAATTACTAAAATATTAAAAGAAGAATACTATATAATCATATCAGCTTTTAAAGGATAATATCCTTATCTCTACTAAAGCTAAATAAAAAAAATATGATAATAAATTTATTTAAGAATTGACTTTATAATTTTAGTAGATAAAATTCTATATCTTTTGAATATTTAAGGATTAAGGATTTTATTTAAAAGGTGGAATAATATACCCAAGAATAAGGTAAGGAAATATTTTAAATTGGTTGAGTGTTGGGCTTGGTGCGAGATTTGTAGTGAGATGATCTCTCTAAGTATTGATAAAAGCGAGATAAGAAGCGGGATACAAGCTGGCTTTTATAAAAAAAAGTGGATTCATCATAATCCATTTCCAAATCCTGATGATCCAGATGACCATTCAGGAGAGGATCATTCTATTTACATCTATATAAATGATAATTATGATATTACTGGAGTAAAATCCTTTATGGGCACCGAATTAAGTGCTGACGAATTGAGGACTTCAATGGGTGTAGGCGTTGTGAGAATCCCGATTGTTATGAAAGAAATTCGATCTAAGAAGCATCCAGACTATAAACTCTTAGAACTATGTGATGGCATGAATTCATTAGAGCAAGTTGCAGAAATCGCCCAATTATCCTTAGGTAGAGCAGAAAGAGTATTAGAAAGACTGAGAAATAAAGGACTAATTAAAATTATTAAAAGAAAGTATAAATAATTCCACCTTATTGAAACTATTTATTCCTTTTTCCAGTTAACTTAATTTTAGAAATATATGTCGGAAAACCTCTCTATTGGGACTGCTATTATTTAGAATAAAGGAAAAATAAAAAAAAAAAAGAAATAAATTTTATAATTTAGATAGATGGCGTTTTTTGGTAAAAAATATGTAAATTACGCCAAATCCAATAAATATCAGAAAATACACACCAAGCGGAATTGCCCCTCCAGAAGATTCATCATCATCCTCATCCTCTCCCGAGTCAAGAGGAAATCTACAATCACGATTTCCTACGCATGTTCCAATTTCAATATAATCCTGAATCGTATTATTTACTAATATATTTTCATAAATGCAATTATAACTACTGTCCTCTAAACGAAATCCGTAAGTGTTATTTTTTGCCGTATTATTATAGATGGTATTATAGTTAGAATCCAGTAAAGAGATTCCGGCATCCCCGTTAAAGTCTGCATCATTCCCCGAAATTGTGTTATCATCGCAACTAGTTTGTAAATATATCCCATATTCTGTATTATTATTTGCGGTGTTTCCCGAAATATTGTTGTTGTCACATTCACTTCTTAAAGATATCCCATATTCTGTATTATTATTTGCTGTGTTTCCTGAAATCGTGTTGTCATCACAATTTGTCCATAAGTAAATCCCTGCATTAACATTGTTATTTACGGTGTTTCCCGAAATGTTGTTGTTGTCGCAACCATAATACAAATGTATCCCGTATCGAGTATTGTTGTTTGCGGTGTTTCCCGAAATCGAGTTGTTGTCGCAACCACTATATAAATATATCCCATAATCTTGGTTGTCCGATCCAACATTGCTGGCGTTGTTTCCCGTAATCGTGTTGTTGTCGCAACCACTATATAAATATATCCCAAATTGATTATTGTTGTTTGCGGTGTTTCCCGTAATCGTGTTGTTGTCGCAACCACTATATAAATATATCCCATATTGATTATTATTGTTTGCGGTGTTTCCCGAAATGTTGTTGTTGTCGCTATTGCATAAATAGATTCCAATTGATGTGTAAGATACATCTAAGTTTGATATATCTGAATTATTACAATTGATTAATATCACTTGTCCAGCCCCTGTAAAATCAGTTGCATCTAAGTCATTCTTATTTACATAATAATAAATATTTTTTCCATTCACAGTATTGGTAGCATCAATAGCATGTGAAGATTGTTGAGTAAGCAATCCTTCAACTATTAGACCACACCCGATCATCTGATTTCCTGATAATTCCACATTTAAACAATTAGAAATTCTCATCCCGTGAATAACGTTATTATTTGCAGTGTTTCCCGAAATCGAGTTGTTGTCGCAACCATTATCTAAATATATCCCATGAGATGTATTATTATTTGCTGTGTTTCCCAAAATCGTGTTATTGTCACAATCGTCTCTTAAATATATCCCAATATCTTGGTTGGTCGATCCAACATTGCTGGCGGTGTTTCCCGAAATCGTGTTGTTGTCACATTCATTTCTTAAATATATCCCGTACCGAGTGTTGTTATTTACAGTGTTTCCCGTAATCGTGTTGTTGTTGCAACCTTGATATAACACTATTCCATTTCTTCCGTTGTTTGAACAGTTATTATCTATTAAAGTTCCATTATTTGTGTTTACCAATTTAATTCCCGCATTATAAAGACCAGCACTTGTATTAAAAACCGTGCAATTATTTATTCTGAAATAATCATTTCTCGAATTATTAATAAATATTCCACTGCCTGTAGGTGAGCTAGTAGCATCTATTGTTAAATTTTCAAGTGTATAAGGTTTGTCCCATGAACCATCTCCACTACACCACGCGAAACCTGCCGCTGTTGACCAATTATCATTAATATAAATGAAAGAGAAGTTATTCCAATATCCTGACTGTTTCGGATTTTTTAGACTAATATTATCATCGTCTTCCACGTTCATTCCGTTATTTTCATTATTGGTGGTGAACTTATTAACCATGGAGATGCTTGAAACTGCCAAACAAAATCCAAAGATTAACAAGATTGTTATTTTTATGTTTGATCTCATTTTTAATATGCTGTTTTGTATTTTTATTAAGATATACTATTTATTTTTCTTTGTTTTAAATGTTATATAAGGTTATTGATAAATTACTATTTCAATTAAGAATGGAAATTTTTCAATATAAATTAAGGATAATATCTCATATTTTCACTTTGATATTACTAAGGTAAATCATTTATATTTACTGAATAGATAATTAAAAAAAAAAGTGAGAATTAATTAGTTTAAAATTGAAAACATTGAAAGTTTTTAAATTGGTGCAATTACTTTTTTTTTAAGCTTTCTAAGAGAGCATCTACTCGTTTATGGTTATCTTCAGATCCGATA
>JAEOTJ010000271.1 GCA_016839905.1 Promethearchaeota archaeon
ATTAAAGAATAATATAAAGAGATTATTAATCTTTTAATTGTTAAAAAATTCCTTTTCTATCTTTTTCGCAGAAAAATATATTATCTTTCCTTACAAGATTATGATTAGGAGGACATCTTATTTTGTTTTGGAAGTTATCCAAATCACTAGGATTTTTTGTAAAAGTACCTTTTTTCTCAACTTTTCCTCTATTTTCTTTTAAATTAGGAGAAATACGTTTTGATCGAGTTTCCATAAACATTCCTAGACCACGTAATGCTTTTTCGCGCCCAAGGGCTCTTGCTGAGAAGTCAATGAATTGCTCTAAGTCTTGCCCCCATTCATTTCTAATGAAATCTAACATTCTTCTAACTTGTTGTTCTGAAAGCTTTTCAACCGGAGCTTCTTCTTTAAATATATTAAGTTTTTGTTCAATTGCTTTAATTCTTTTCGGGAGATCTATAATTTCTAAGAGAGCACCAATGGATAATACTGGTTTTATCTGAGTTTTAAATTTCTGTTCTACAATTCGTAGCCTATTTAAAACATAAAATATATTTTTTGCTCCTGAATAAAACTTTTCTATTTCAGTCTTCATTATCATTCTTCGCAATTCATAAATTTGCCTATCAAGTTCTAAATATGATCCGAGAACTTCATAAATCTCAGGAGGTAAAGAGTCTTTAAGCATTTTAGAGACTAAGCCTTTTATTTGATCTGTACTCATATCCATTTTATTAAGAATTTCTTCTTCAAAACTAAAATCAATTGAGGAAATATTTTCAAAATTGAGAGGCTCAATTTTAGAGTGCTCCCCATAATGAATTATAAGTCTTTTAAAGTCTAAATTTATATTAGGTCCTAGGTTTAGTTCCATTTTAATCTTATAGAAGTTTTCTTCAAATTCTTCTAATTGTTTATTATTAAGAGCAAATATCCACCCCTTATAGACTCTTTCATTATAAGTTTTTAGATAAGTGTTTCTTATTTGTTCTTTTGCCCCCATTGGCATTTTTGGATCCATTCTATTCTCAGTAAGGTTTATCGCAGTATTTAGAAGGAATCTAATTGCAATATGATAAAAACTATCACATCTAAGTATTTTCCTAGGATAATCAGGATATTTATCTTCATTAAACACTATATTATAAACTTCTTCTTCGGTTGAAATGGCGGTATAAAAAGCCACATCGTGCCGAAAATCTATAAAGTTTGTAAGGTTTGAGATTATCTGATTTAATTCTCCTTCATTATCCCCGACAACAAATATAGGATATCTATTTAAAATACAATATAATAAAATTTTACTAGATTCTCGATCAAGAAAATTAAATATATCTAATACATCTACATCCTCATAGCCCATTTTGTCACACTTCTATTAGGTTATGAATCTCCTATAATTTGTAAAATTTGAATTAAATGATGAATTTATTTGTTCCCACTCTGCGACGAAACTCATATCTGCCATTGGATAATTTCGATGCATAAATTTTAAAATTCTCTCTATATTTGCATCATAATAATTTATTGCATTTAAAATTGTCATACCCATTATAGGCTTGATTTCAAAGTCAAGGGAACCAATTGCTCCAAAGGATATTAGGATACTTTGACACGCCCCCACTAGAGGGTTCAACATAGTTTTAATCAATTCTTCACTTATCATTCTTTTATTATTAGAAACGTCAAGTATTTCTCTCTTTATTTTATTATAAAAATCTTCTTTTCCTTCTCTCCTATATTTTACTTCATATTGTTTTAAAATAGCATTTTCCTTAGTAAAATTAATAAATGAAAGAGCATCATTGAGAGTTTCTCTTACTAAGATTAGAAGTCGTTCTTCAAAAGACAGATCCATATTTATTAGATCAAAGCCAGAATAATTTATTTCAAAAACATTATTTCCCCTAATTATAATATATATGAATTTATTACCAAGAAAAGACAATTTAGACCTATTTTCTTCGCTATCTCTTGCTGCAATTATCCATGATGTAAAATTTGAAAACCTGCTCAAATCATTCAAATCCAGAGTTGATAAAAGAAATCCTACCCTTTTATCAAAATGGTCTAATGACTCTCCCTCTATAAGAGATTGTACATCTGAATTCTCTTTAATTCCTAAGTCTCCATATAAGATTGGAAAGAAATTTCTAAAATGTATAATCCTACTAAATTGAGCTAAAAAGGATTCTAAGTCAGAGATTTGATCTTTATCTAAAAAAAAGACGACAGGATACCTATCTAAAAGACAGTAGATTAGCAAGCTTAATAATCGATTAGCTGAAGCTTTTTTCTGTTCCAAATCCATTTTTCTTTCTTTTCTTTTTAAATTTGGGTTAGACGGTAATGTCTCAGGATAATTAAAAATCTCATACAGATTCATAGAACCACTTTAGGGCCGCACAATATTTTTAGCTAAAAAATATAGTAATATTATCATATTAATTTTTGTTCTTTATAAATATTTATCACAGCGTTTTTACATTATTTTTCCTATAACTAAATTACATTTTTACATTATAAAGTTATTTAAAAATTTCAAAAAGAAAATGAATGATAAATATTTATAAAAGGCAAAATATAATTTCAATTATATTCTTATTTATTTTTTTTTGGTGTCTTAAAATGCAAAATCTAAAATACGAATATCAATGTATTTGCAATGAAATCAAATGTATTCAAGAAGAGATTAATCTGATTGATACTTGTAGGTCTAATATTAATAATAGAATTAAAGAGATACGTTTAAAACGAAATCTGATTGCTGATTTATTAAGTGATAAAACAAGAAATAGAGTTCAAGAAGATTTATCAGGATTAATCTATAAGAGTGAAGAGCTTGATGGAGCTATGGGTAGATTAAGCAATGATCTTATTAAATTATCCAAGACTAAACAAGAATTAGAAAAGGATATAGATTATCTCAAGTTAAAAAAAGCATTATTAAATCGAGATTTAGGATACATACAAGATGATAAATGTAGAAATGTACAATTGTCTCAGCCCATACAAATTCGAGCGAATAAACCATTTAAAGTCGAAGAGGGAAGAATAATTATATTGCAACCAGGATTTTCTAATTATAATATTGAAATGATTTGTCCTTCAAACTCAGAGCCAAAACAAATTGAACCTAATAAATTAGGATGTGTTAGAAAAAGAGAATTTTAACTATTTTTGTTTTTTAATAAATGTCAAGAAATTTAATTTTTAGATATTAGATCTCTGTAA
>JAEOTJ010000272.1 GCA_016839905.1 Promethearchaeota archaeon
CGAACCCTTGAAAATCTGGAGATGAGACTTAAACACTATCTTGAGTGTCCTTTCATCATAGTTCCAAGCGTTTTGGAAGAATTAAAAAGATAGCTATTATTCAAAGATCATACTCTAAAAAAAAAAATAATTATTTTATTTATTTAATCATTTCTAAAAAAGCTTCAATTCGAGTACTAAGTTGTTCATTATCTTCCGTGGAATAATCCGTAGCTATTGATAGAAGTGGAACTCCTTCTTTTTTTAATTCTTTTTCCAAGATGGTAGCTTCTACATCATAAGGTTGGCAGAAGTTTAAAGTATAAAAAATTAATCCATCCGCATTATATTCTTTTACCATGCGAATAAGATCTTCTTTTCTTCCATCATTAGGCGTGAAACAAGCACAATTAATCCCTAAATATCTATCCGCTATGAGCTCAAGTAAATCATCAATAGAATTTCCCTTTATCTCATCATACTCTGATTGGAAATATCTAGTACCCGTACATGTCTCTTCTGCAACAATAACGGCACCTTTAGTTTCAATTAAATGATGGAGTTTCCAATTTGGTATTGCCATGGGAGTTCCGCTTACCAAGATTCTTTTAACATCCTTTTCCACAACTCCTATTCCATTTATTACTCTTTGCTCTAATTCATCGGCAAGTTTTCCAACCATCTCAATTTCCCTATCAGGATCATCGTAAAAAGCAACTTGTGATATCAATAAAGCATCTTTTCCAGATATTGGTACAGGATCAGCTTTACGAGCTTCATACACTCTCCTCATTTGCTTCCGTTTTTTTGATATTTTCTCCATTGAAGCTTTTAATTTTTCACTAGTAAGCTTGTTGCCAGTTAATTCTTCAAGTTTAATAATAAGATCCTTTAATTCTTGGATAAAGAGAGTTCGAGCTTGTGGTCGATTTTTACATTGAGGAGTTTCTATGATATATACAGGCTTATATTTATTTAATATTTCCCAAGCCTTTTTTTTACCATCACATGTAGTTTCACCAATAAGAAGATCTGTCATTGCATAATAGGGACAAATATTTCCAAGACCAAAACCTAAGGCGGATTTAATTAAAGCACATATATTAGTGGGTAAAAGATCTTCAGAAGCAAAATTAGAGAAATTAGTACCTCCACATAAACCTACCCCAATAGCATCTAAAGCAAAAATAATCTCATCTGGAACATAAAGACAGAACGTACCAATTACTTTTTTTCCTTCTTCTTTTGCTTTTTTTAACTCATTCACACGAATTCCATGAATATCTTCTACAACAAAATCCCAAAAACTCATTCCATCAGGTCGGTTTTTTTGAGTATTGATATAAATTTCTTTAAAAACAGTAGGAAGCACGTTTAATAACTGATCATGCTTTTCCATATTAATCCCTAATTCTTTCCACATTGGACGCCAATCTGAAGTTCCTTCTGTCATTTTTTCACCTTTTTTAGTATTTTAATTATTTATATTTAAAAAATTACAATTTTTTAATCATTATATAGTAATTATTACCTTCCGAGTTAAATTCTAAAATCTCTCCGCCATGGGACTCAACATACCTCTTGATATTCTCACCTGCTTCATAAAAATCACCATAAACCTCAAGTAACCCTCCACTTTCCATTTTTTCCATCAACTTTTTTGTTTTTGCTATGGGTAACGGACAAACCAATCCTGAACAATTAAGTTTTAATATTTTTTGCATATTTTTCTACTCCTTTTCCTAATTCATACAAAAATAATATTATCTGCTTCCACGCACATATCAAGAAATCCATTCATTGTTGTTTTGGAAACCCCTTCCATTAATTCCTCTTCAGACATACCTCGCGCTTTCATGCATACTCCACATACCAAGACTTTTGCCCCTTCCCCAATTATATCTTTTATCCACTTACCTACATTGTCATATGACGCAGGTTCTTGATTTTTTTTTCCTACCCATATTCCATCTTCTACTAAAAAAACGTTTATCTTATGCCCTTCTAAAAGAGCTGTGTAGGCAAATCTAAGCATTGTATATGGTCTTTCTTTGGTGTATTGACCAGAACCGATTGCGATCGTAAATGTTTTCTTTTTTTCTGACATTTTAATAATTAAGAGATTATATTTTAAGTTTAAAAAGATATAATTATTTATTAATTTTTTGATATACATTTATCGAAAAATTCGAACAATACGCTTTTTTTGGCAAATTATAGATATAAAGAGAATAAAATGAAATATTTACCGAAATATTATTTAAACTCATTCAATTATTATATTATCTTAACAATTTTAAACTAAATAAAATAATAGAGAAAAAAAAATGGCTCCTGCTAAACCATTATTTTTTTAAATTTTTATTGATTTAATTTTAAATAACCCAAAAATCTTAGATTTAAGGAAATAATTTTAAATGAGAGAAGATATAACGGTTGTCATAGATGGAGATGCTTATACTGGGAAGACTGCGTTATTATTTAGGCTAGTTAATAGTGATTTCATAGAAAATATAGAAATAAAGTATGAGCCACGAGAATTCTTGAAAGACTTTGATTTTGATAGAAAATATAGTGTAAAATATATAGATTTATTAGGAGCAAGGCGCTATGATCATTTACGTGAGAATTATTATGCTCAAGCTGATTGCTTGGCAATAGTTCTCGATCTTACTGAAAAATTAGAAATAGAAAGGCTAAAAAAAAAAATATTTTTAGCCGAAGAGGTTGGAATTGCTCCATATCACATTATAATCATTGGAAATAAAATAGATTTAAAAAATGAAATTCTTATTCGATATGATGATTTAACTATTTTTTTAAGGGATTTTAATCTGAAATATTATCTTGAGACTTCTGCTAAAGAAGACATTAATATTATAGAGGTATTTGAGTTGACAGCTCTTTTAGGGCTTTATCACAAGGATAAAATTCAAGAATCTGAATTTAAAATGTATTTAGAAAACATAAAATCGAGGATCCAAGAGATTGAAATTGATACATTAGATATAATAGAAGCTGACATTCAAATAGAAGACTTATTGCCTAGAGATTCAAATAAAGAAATAAAAATTTGCCCTTATTGCGATAATGTAATCCGCTTAAGTGCTTATTATTGCCCAAAATGTGGAAAAAGTCAAGATAATGATAAAAAAAAAGAATTGAATTGTTCATTTCATCATTGAAGTGCCTTCCATATTTAAAAATCCGCTAACTTTTTGTTTTAAAGGAAATACTCCCTTAGTGATTAGAGTATATATAAAAAGGGCAAGAAATATTAAAGATCCTATTCCGGGGATCATACCCCCTATTGTTCCTGCCGTTGTTGAAGATATATCGAACGAGATTATTGAATATACCGCTGAGAATATTGTTATTAATAATGACATTACTGATATCATTATAGCCTGCACTTTGCTTAAATTAAAATGAAAGGGTCCAAGATCCAAGCTAATATGTTTTGGTTGAATGATTATTGATAACGCTGTATGACTAACATTTTTCCCCTCGAAATCAATATAAACATGTAAAAAGCGTTTTACAACCTCTTTTTTTTGTTTTTTCGATTTTTTCTTCTTAGATTTTATTGCAAGAATAGAAAAAATCATTATTGGGGGATTAACAGCATCCTTTTTCACTTCAATAATGCCACTTATCGGATGAATTTCAAAACCTTCACCTTCTATTCTTAAATCTAATTTAGGAGGTTCAGGCTTGGTTGTCACGACTGTAAATGTCGTTTTATAGACGACCTTGCCTTCTTCATCCTCAATTTTCAATTCTTTATGAGAGAAATAAACATAGAACAGATAACTCTTTTGTTCCATCATTACTGAATAATATTGTAATCCCATATTAATGTCATAAGCTTGTGTAATTGGAGCGGGAGCCTCTTCAGGTTCAGCTTCACGTTCCTTTTTTAATCCGCTTCCAGCATACATCGGTTCTGGTACGGATGAAGGAGCTCTTGATGCTTTTTTCTTTCTCGCTGGACCCGTCATTAAGGCTGAACCCATTCTAGGCGCAGTAGGTGGA
>JAEOTJ010000273.1 GCA_016839905.1 Promethearchaeota archaeon
AAAATTGCCTAACGGTTTTGAAATTTGGAGTTAAATGATATTTTCGGAAAATTATTCTTTATTTTTTTTGTTAATACCCCTATTAACTCATAAATTTTTAATTTCTATGTTTATTCTTTTTTAATCACTTGATTATCTTTGAATGATTGTTTGGGATCAACCGTAATTAATTGAGATAATTCGGATAATCCATACTGAACCGATTTAATCTCATTAGATAATGGTATTATCTTATTATGCTTATTCAATATTTTGATAAGCCGACAGCATACATAGATTTAAATACTCGTGTTTTTTCTAATATTATATACAAAATAAAATTTTAAAATAAAATAGGATGTGATTAAAAAATATGTACTCAAGTTTAGTAATGTATGAAAGGATTTTTGCTAAGATAACATCTCTAATTGACTTAGATCAGTTAAGAGAAAAAGGACATTTTAGATTCAAATCCCATATTGCGATGGATCTTAACATTGATCTTTTAGAAGATAATCAAGAAAGTATGATAATTTCAATGGCTCATAACTATATTAAAAATGGTGATGCAATGGCAGATCCCGATATGGAAATAAGGATCTTGCCTAAATCTAAATTAACAGAAGCATTAACATTCCAACACGATTCTTTAGGAATATATCAAGAAGCATATCCCAAAGGCTTAAATAATTTAGCTGATATGAAAGTAAAAAAAGATTTAAATAAATTCTTGGAGATTTGGTTAAAAAATATTCATAATCAAAAATTTACTCTTAACTAATTTTTTTGAAAGCTAAGGGATGTACGCCTTTAGTCAAAAAATAGGATGTGATTAAAAAAATGTCAGTTAAAAATAATGATAAATTGATGGAATTGTTAAATCAAGCCACCCGTGATAGTGTTATAACATGTCCAGAATGTTTTAATAATTTAGAACCAGACGCACCTTCTTGTTCATGCGGATGGGAAAATATCTTAAGAGAAATGGGATTTATTTAGAAAAAGAGGATGTGAAAAATATGAATAATGAAAATGAATTGCCAGATCTTAAAGAAAATCAGAAATATTACATAGTTGCGATTGATAACAGATGGAATCCTTCTTATTTAGGATACTCTACCAAAAAAGATAGAGCAATAAAAAAGTTAAAAGAAGAAAAAGATGTTTTTAAACATAGAAAAGACATTACCATTGAAATCATCCCTGCTTTAAACATGAAAAATCTTATTGAAATCTATAATAAACGGGGAAAAAAGAATTATATCATAACAGGTGAAACTTATGAAAATCGCAAAAATATCAGAAATATTACGGGTTCTAGCGTTAAATTTGATTATGTTAAAAAGGGATATAGAGGAGCATTATCTATTGATCAGCTCAACGATTTAAAAAAGATCTCTGGATTAGAAATTAAAGAAATCGCCGAAATAACAGAGGCAGAAAAAAGAGAATCCGAGATAGGTAGATTAGAATCAAAGCAAAACAAGAGACTAAGGCACACTAAAAAAGAAGGTTCTATATGGCAGAAAGATCGCCCTTTTAGCCAAGAGCAAGAACAAGCAGAATATAGCGCAAACTGGACTTTTCGAGTTGGAAAAGAATATAGATTAAATGATGGTTTTAATCAAAATGTTGAATTTAAGAAAAACCAAATCTTAGAAACACTAAATCTCAAAAGCATGGAAGAAGCCTCACAGAAAGTTCAAGACGCTTACGACAAATACAGAAAACAAGTCTATGAATACTATCTTAACAAAGTGAAAGCCTCTCATGTCGCCCCAAATCCTTATGTAACTGGAAGAAGCAACTATAAAGGCAACATATCAAAAAGAAATTCAATGGATAAAAATGCATACGAGAATTTAGTTAAAACTACCAAGCAAGTAGATTCAATCATTAGATTAGAAGCGGAGATCATTAATAAAGAAAATCCAATAAAAAAAATAATCGATTTTGGAAATAGAGGATCAATTTTAAACAATAAAATAAGAGATTATAGAAAGACTTATAAAAATCTTGAAATTTTTCAATATAGCTCATCAAAAAGAAAAGATGGAAACTCAAAATGGTACATAATCAAGAATAAAAATACAAATGATAAATATTCAATGAAAATAAACGAAAATGGAAGATTCTCGTTTGGTAAAGGCACATTTCCTACCGATACTACTATAAAGCATACAGATTCAGTTAAAATGTATGAAAGTATTGAAAATTTATTAAAAGCAATATCCAAAAAAGAAATAAAACTCTCAAAAAGAAAAGAAAACATAAGTCAAATTAGCTTAACCTCTTTTTTCAAATAATTAATATTATTTAACTTTATTTTTTTAATTCTAAATAATATTATTTAGCTTTTTTTTATGATTCTCAATGATAATGTTTAGCATAATATGAATTCTATTTCATATAATTATAGTTTAAATACAAAAAGAAAATAAGAATAAATTATTATTTTCTAATTGTGATTATAAAATCAAAATTGAAACAAAGTCTCAACAAGCGTATGAAGAGACTAAAAAAGTCCAAAATCTCAGATCAAGAACCATTAATTTATTAAATTCTGCTAATTATGAAAAAGGAACTAAAGCAAATGAAACCCAAAAATATAGAGATTTTATTACTCCTAAACTCATTAAGGCAAAAAAAGAAGGAAAATTAATTCATAGTTGTTTATAAGATAGGTATTATGAAATTTTAAGAATAAATAAAAAATCAATTTCAGTTTATTCTGAAAATATGGGAAGATTTACCATAGATAAAGCATATATTGACAATCCAGAGAAATTTTTTAAGCTTAAATCTAAAGACCAGCCTCCCAAAAAAACAAATTCTGAATCTAAATTAAAAATTTATAAGGAAAAGAAAAAAACATATCTTGATATTTTTTATGAAGCTAGATTTC
>JAEOTJ010000274.1 GCA_016839905.1 Promethearchaeota archaeon
CCGAATTTTTTTAGCATTTTAGCTAAAATCTCATGTTTTAACTTACCTGTTAAAAATTTTTTCTCTTCCATTCCAATTCTCATTATATTATTATGGTAATAAGATTAAAATAGTATTCAAATTTATATTATTGATTTATATTTATTGAACTATCAGCACCTAAATAAAGGGGCTGGATTCTTGCTTCCTCGACCACTGCACCTAAAGGGCGTCTTACACGATCTCCACAAGCGTAACTTCCCGTAGTCCCTACGGTAGATTAGTAACCATTCTTGGTTTTCGAAACAGTCACCATTAAGATTAATATTAATATGATCCTATAAAAGGATGATGACTAAATGGATTTAATGATTTTTATAAGCATTCATCCATACCCTAAAGAGGATATGGCTTTTTGCTTAAAAAATGGTAAAAAGATGAATTGAATTTGTTTTTAATGAATGTCTTTCTAAAAAGAAATTCAATAAAAGAATTTCTTAAAAATTAGAGTTTTTCATAACAAAATGGACATCTCTGAGAACTACCAGATGTATCTTGAGGTAAGGGACGGCTGCAATGAGAACAAGTAGGAATGTCAGGTAATGTAACTCTTTGAATAAACTTACTTGAAAATGAGCCTATGCTTGATTTGCCCCTTATTGAAAACCATGATGTATCTTTCAGTAATACTTCAGCGCGCTTTTCAGCGGGCAATTCAAGGAGATAATCCAGATTTTCAGCAATCCCATCCATTATGATAATGAATAAATCAGAAGGACTCATGCTTTCCTTAAAAAATGTTTTAAGAATTAAAGAGCATGTTCGGTTATTTTTTCTTTGGATATAAATTGGAATTTTTATACTTCTAGATTCAGATTCGTTAGGACTTTTTAAAATCAAGGCATTATTAATAGTTTTCATTAAATATCTATCTCTATTTATCATTAATATTAATGGATCTTGATCTTGGCCTTCATCATGAGCAGATCCTTCCAATTGCTGATATAATAAATTTTCATCATTTAATTCCCCGGGGACGGTGGTTGCCCACATTCCTTTACTTGTTTTTCCAATAACTACATTTGAATGATAAGATACATCAATAGGTGATTGTATCTCAAGTTTTATAATTGGTTCTCCACTAGAATCCCCATATGAAAATAATATTTTAATGATTACTCTTTGTAAGAATCCTTCTGTTTCTAGATCAAATTTTACCTCAAGTACATCGTCCGATTGAATTAGAATTTTATCTACATATTCAATAAAAACTTTATCGCTTTTTAACCAATTTTCAAGCAAATCAACGGCAGGTAATTCCTCCAATTCCTCTACTACGTCAGGAATAGAGATTATCATATCAGCCGCACTATCGGAAATAATTGGTTTAAGCACTTTCTTCCTCCGAACAGGGGCCTCTTTAATAATTGGAGTAATTGGTTCAGAAAAAGACTCTTCGGATGCTAGCAATATTAATTCTTCCCTAATTGAAGTCCTTAGTTTTGATTTAGCTAATCTCCCTAAACGTCTTCGTACAATTTTGGGAATCTCAAGTTCATTTGCGCCAACTACATATAAACAAAGACTTAATGCAAGTAAACTTTCAAGATCATCAGTTTCCATTATCGTTATAGCTTCTTTTGCGATATGAATGGCGACCGCATCAAGATCACCATTACGATATAAATTAAAAAACTCTTGCGTGTATTTCTCATCTTCTTTCATATTCTTTTCTGCGATCGTCCGATATTTGCATTGCCACTCACAATAGCGACATTCTATAAACTCGGCTGGCTTGTGTTTAGACATTTTTTAACTCCATGGGCTTGTATTTAGACATTTTTATAAATGAATTTTTTTTTTTTTAATTCTTACTTCATAATTAATCTTTCTTCAAATAAATATATAATAATTTGTCATTAAGATTTTAGAAAAAAAGGATAAAATCATAAAATCATAAAATAGGATTATTCAAAATATTATACAACCAAAGATATAAAATAATTCACATCTAAAAGCTGAAAATAAACACAATGAGGGCCCAAATTCCAATTATTCCTAAAATACTTACAATCGATAGGAGTAGAATAAGAAGAGGAGCTATTCTAAAGATATACCATTTCGCATCAATGGCGTCATTAGGGCATGATTCTCCACAACAGAAGCATTCGATACATTTTTCATGATTTACAAAGATTTTATCCTTCTTTACCTCTTTTTTACGATACATTGCTTCTGCTGGACAATTTTTGACACATTCTTGACATAAAACACATTTTTTTCTATTAATTTTTATCGATATACTCATTGCTCTACTTGTTATTTTTGAAGAAAGTCCATCCTTAGTGTCTATTCCTTTCTTTAAAATTGCAGCTTTAGGTTTCTTAAAATCTTTTACAATGTAATCCTTATAATTTTTTTCACCAACAATTTCTAACCGAGAAATTTCAACAGGTAGATCCGTCCGCACTGCAATTGAGTTAATAACTTCCAAGTCTTTAGGGTCCCCATTCATTAAACTATATCCAATAATATCTATAGCAGCAGAATTAAAACCAGCAATTAATAATCCAACTTTCCTTGGCTTTCCTGACCGAGGGCCTTTACCTTCCATGGCAATTACTGCATCCATAATAGAAAGAATTTTAGGGAATTTAGTATTATTTGTTTCTTCAACAGCGAAATAAATATCTGCGAGCATTTTTTGAAAGTCATTCTTATCTTTAAGAGCCCCGTGCATTACCATCTTATTACTTAAAAGACCAAAGAAATTTTTTATCGCACCCGTATAAACATATCCATTATGCGTTTTTAGCTTTGGTAAATTAATTATTAAATCAGCTTCATGTACTTCTATAGGTAAATAGATATATTTCTCAATTTCATGGGATGGATTTCTCAATTCAACTTTTTCCCTTTTAGATTTAAAGAAATTAATAACTTTTACTCCCAGAGCTTCACATTTTTCTCTAATTTTAGTTCTTTTCAATGTGAAAGATGTAAATTTTTTAGTTATACTAGAATCTCCAACAATTATCCCTTTAGAATCATCTTTTATTAATTTAATTAATTCAACAAGGATTTCAACTGGTGTAAATGCATTTTTTGTTGGAGCAAGGATATTAGGTTTTAGTAAAACAGATTTATTTTTTAAAAAGTCTCTTAAATCAAGTATCTCGATAATTTTATTTAAAGCTTTTCGAATATTTTCAGGCTCATAATTATCTAGATTGACTAAAACAACTTTTTTTTTCTTGAAATTAAATTTTTGAGGAAATTGGTTGAAATTAATTTTATTGGATTCAATTTTTTCACTCTCAGAAATAATTTTTCCCATATTTTCCACATTCCGAATTTTAAAGTTACTTTATGTAATTCTCTATTATTCTTTTACAATTTTTAATTTTTTTAAAAATTAAAATTTCATTGAAAATGCAATTAGGTTTAAATTAAATAAAATGTAACATAAATCATTATCAATATTAATATTAAAAATTTGTAAATAAAGAAGTGTTATAATATGGGCTTTGGTAAGGCTTTTCTTTTGTCTTTAGTAATATTTATTGCTATTAATTTTGGTATTGCACTTGTAATCGCACTGTTAGGAGATGGTATTTCTTCTTTTTTTGATAGTCTAACTGATATGGAACAACTTGGAGCAAATCTATTTGGAACAATAAAAGGAACTCCATATGAGGGGATGAAAAATCTTTTAGTTAATTCACTATCTTTAGCACAAGAAAGTGAAAGTGATCCTATTCTCCCATTAATTGCGTTCATTGCAGCACCGTTAGTAGCAGCTATTATCGCAGGAGTAAGTGCTGAAGGTAAAGGACAAGCATTTGGAGCATGGTTTTTAGTAGCAATGATTGCAGCTGGAGTTATACTGGTCTTGGAAGTGTTTTTAAATGAAACAATGAGGGATCTTGTTCTGGGTTTAGATACGTTGGATATGATATCTTACATTTTATTGAATTATCTCCTGGCAGCTTTAGTCAATGGTTTCTTCTATGGTTGCTTTGCATTATTAACATGTAAATCTGAATTTTATTAATTTTAAATTTTTATATATTTTTTTTTTCTTTTATTCTTAAGAGTCTTCCTTGCTATTCATGTATATTAGATACCTATTTTATATGATTTTAAGGATTGATGGATCCTTATTATAAAATAAAATGAGGGAAAGCTCAACCTACAGACTTTATACTGAATTCATAATCTAATTATTATTTATGATTTTTTTTTTGAATTATGCTCGAAAGTTGATTATTTAATGGATTAAAATTATAATTAAAATTTAATTTATAGATACTCAAGATATAAAAATTCAATCATTTTCAAATTTTTTTACTAGTTTATATTTTTAAATATAGATATAAAAATGTTCAAGATGACGGAAAGTATTTCGTTTAAATTTAAAGTAGATCAGAGATTTTACAAGAAATATCAAAAGTTAGAATTTCTTGAGAGTCTAAATATTCCTGACATAAAATTTTTAAAAATTTTTAAAGAAAAGAGAGATTAAAGGAATAATATCTAAAGCAAGGATAAGA
>JAEOTJ010000275.1 GCA_016839905.1 Promethearchaeota archaeon
AGCGTGAATTCCCGTAGTCCCTACGGTATGGATGAATTTGGTTATCATTCATCTAAATATAGATAAGGGGATGAGTCTTAAAAAGTAAGAAAGGGTGGGGAATTATTGATTTGTGCAAAATTCATCCTCCTCCTAAATAAATAAAGGAGGGGTTTTCTTTAGCTTTAATGATAAAAGAGATATATCAAATTATCTTTTTTTTTTTTTTAATTTTGATAATTTCCCTAGACCATCGAATTACCCATTATTTTTATTTATCGCCAGGTACAAGAGCCAGCTATAGCATCATTAGAAAAGCAGACCTGAACGCCACTTCAGTTGACGGGATAGAGGGTGTTGGATTATACCCTTATATATTCCAGTGCAATTTAATGAGTAAAAGAACAAATTTATTTACCAAGAAGGTAAATTAAAAATAAATTCCCTTTTTATTATCTTTATTTAATGATTTCCATTCAGGATCCCTGCGGTACATCATGGTTTTCAACGATGGAATGATAACTCCTTTCTTCATAATAGATTCAAGTCCAATAATAATGTTCTCTTTATTCTTTTCAGGTGTCAAATCTAATATTTTTTCTAACTTAAAGTCCTTTTCTGTTTTTACTAAGTGTTCAATAGCTTCAATTATTTCTTTTTCGATTTTGGAGATAAGATATTTTCTACTAATTTTTACCAAATTTGTTGGGGTGACTAAATTAAACCGTTTTTTATAATATAACTCCAAATATTTATTTATTACTGAAGGGGCTCGCTCTTGAAATTCATCCACTTGGCCCGTGAATTGCTCTAAATATTCAGAAAATTCTAAAATTAAATCCTCTATAAGTTCTTTAATAACATTTTTTAACCGATCAGATACTTTATCTTTCAAAATAAATACCAACCTGAGTTTTCCTCGATCACATATGACGCAATTAAAATACCTAAAGTCTAGCTCTACTATCTTAGGACCCATGATTTGCTTGCTAATTTCAATTAATTCTGTTTTTTCGGGCTGATCACTAGAAAGTTCTTCCCCTAGAGAAAGTATGGCATTAATAAAACCAGAGAATAGGACATTATCATCCTTCTTTAAAATTGAATAAGTTTTCCAGTAAAGGGGTACTCCACTATCCTTATAAATTATTACAATTGCTTGTAAATTTGCTAGATCTTTAAATCTCTGAGTCTTTGATAATAATTCCCTCTCCTTCTTTTTTCTTTTTGGTACTATATAATATGCTTTAAAAACCATGATGCTAAAAATAACCAAACCTATTAATGAAATTATAAGAATTAAGTAAAGCATCCAATAATCTTCCTCAAATAATTCAATTTCAATTACTATTTCTGTATCAGCAAATCCCAATTTCTTGGATATTATTGTGATTTCATGTATCCCTACTGAACCGAAAACAGACGTGTCAATTATTGCTTCATATTGACCAGGATAATTTAAAGGATCTACTTCTTTGAATGTAATCTTCTTACCATTTTCTAATTTAATATATACTTCAGCATCATTAATCATCAGATTATGATATTCAGCATCTCTTAAAGAGATTCTAAGACTTATTGCTTCACCCAGCACTGCTTTGATTTTTAATTTTCCCCTAGCATCTTCAGGTTCTAATATCATTATAATGATTCCGTGAATAACCATAAAACTTGATTTTAATCCTCCTATAGCAGTTCCATTAGTCCAAAATAAGGAATAATTATATATTCCTCCAAAAGTATTATTTGAATAGAATGGAATATCTGAAAAAATTACTGATCCATTAACTTGAGGTATCAAACTGTTAGAATACCATGTGTCTCCTTGATTATCATGAATAGTTAAATTTAAATTCGTTGAGGATAGATTTATAGGAATTTTGCCGGAGAAATTTAATTGCGTTTTAATTTTCATGGATTCTCCAACATTATATGTCGTGTTTGATAATGGTTCTATCCACAAACCATCCTTAAAAATTTTGGTATTTGATATATTAATGACATTATCGCTGATTGCTCTAAATGTCCACCATCCTGGAAATATTATCCATTGAGTATCTATCTTAACATTATCCTCACCAAAATCTCCCCCTTCAAATGAGCTTGGTTGTAAAGTAGCATTTAACACGGAATAAATTCGCCAATCAACCGGTTTCCAGATTGTAAACTCAAAATTAGAATACTCTCCAGGTAAAAGAAACTCATGATAAAATTCCCATAATATGCTATCGTTATTTAAGACTTCATATTTAATCCCTTCTGTATTGGATTGATAGACTCTAGAAGTATTACAATATCTATAATTATATAACGTTGTATTTACCTTGAAGTTTAGTGAAGGTGAGGTTGTATTGAAAGTAATGTTGATTGGATGCGTGTCCCAGGTATCTGTTAAATTAAGGTAAGAATTACCCCATTGTCCCGCTTCAATGAGCTCATTACCATTTAGTGTAAGATTAATCTCATCTTGACTTGAATTCGCATGGGTTGTTAAGCCTAAGGAGATATTATCAAACCAAAAAACTTGTTGGAATCGATCAGGATATGTTTGGTATAGAGCACTCAAATCAGAAAGAATTCCCACAGAGATAGTGATTTCTCCTTCAATTAATGATTTATCAAAGACATCAGTAGTATTTTCCCATTGGTTCATATATATCTTCCCTGTATTATCCCATTCATGCAAGCTGGATGCTCTTATCTCACTCATTTCTTTTGAATAGACTATTTTATTATTGATTTTCGCATATAAAAATAGCGTATCATGATCAATACAAAATTCAGGAAAATAATCAAAACTTATATAAGCATCTTTAACTTGACCTCGAGGGATGCTTAGCGTCTGATATATTTCTGAATAGTTACCTTTTTTGTGATTTGCACGAAAGATTGTGCTAGAGTTATATATACGAGGGATTAATGAGACAAACATTGCTGAGGAAACATTTCCAATTTCCCCTGGTCCGGAAAGAGCTCCATTACCCCTATCAGCCCAAGGTAAAGCAAAATTGGTTTCTTGAGTAAAATTCCAAGAGTCGGAATTAATATAAAAATTCGAACTGGCATTATAAAATTCATAATAATCGATGAAATATCCATAATCTTGACCTGAATCACTCGTATCCATTGTTATTATGATTTGATCCCCCGTTATCCATGGAGAATAAAAGTCAGTCCTATTTCCAGTATCAGCATAATATAAACATTCAGTGCGATTGAAAAGAAAAATATGATCTTCATTATTTCGAATTGACATATTTTTGAAATGAACTC
>JAEOTJ010000276.1 GCA_016839905.1 Promethearchaeota archaeon
ATGGATGCACCTCAAAATAGTAAGATTGTATATCCAGAAAACATCAGGATTATTAGCTACGATTTATTTACTGATTTAATCGGATTAGAAGGCAGTTATAGAACCAATTTTTATGCTATCATTAATTATCATAACAAATTGGATTTTAAGTCCTTACAGAAACTTTCTGACTCGTTAAAAACTAAGTTATATGGTACCAGTGTTTTAAAAAATGATCTCAAGGAAAAAAAAATGATTATAACAGATTTTAACGATTTTTTTAAAATTCCTATAAATAATCAGATGGTAATTAATCCAGTAAAAAGTAGAAAGGAGTTAATCTTAGAAAAAATAAATGAACAATTAACAGGAATAAATCAAAATGAAATGACATCCATGGATATCCAAAACATTAATGAACAATTTAAATCAGAAATAAACGCCACCGAGAAAATGGATGCTTACACAATGGTATCAGATTCAATTGAACAGCCTGACAATATTTTCCACATCATAGAGTCTAAATTCTCTGAGATTAAGCAGTTTTTATCGATCTCTGATGATGAATTTGACTTATATCAAGGTATAAATGATAATTTTAAATCTGATATTGAAAAAATCGAAATTTTGGATAAAACATTAAGCTTTATTCATAATTTTAAAAAGTTTAAAGAAATAAAGCCTTTTATGAACTCTTTATACACATACATTACGGTCACAATAGAATATAAAATTGAGAGCATTGATAATCTTGAAAGTCAATTAATAAAAACCACGATGTTTGGATTCATACGCGAATATCTTGATTATTTAAAAATAGCCCAAAAAATGCACGTTCTTAATTTCATGACAGACTGGTTTAATAAATTGAGTTTACAAGAATTAATTAATAATCTCGGACTTTTATTGAAATCAATGTATGAAGACCCCGATTACATTGATAACGCTAAAAAACTAGAATCGGCCGAAGTAAGTTATAAAAAATCGGGGAAAAAAGAGAAACACATAAAAGGCGCTATAGATAAATGGCTTAAAACACAGCATCTTAGTTTAAATTCCCAAGATGAGATAAAAAATAAATTAAAAAAAGAATTAAATAGACTAATTGCCAAATATAAAATTTCTAAAAAATCCAAGAGATATGATGAGTTATTAACAGATGTAATGGAAATGTTGACCTTAAGGGTAACCGTTATTAGTCTAATGGATTGTCTATCCGATGATGAGTCTCTTGAACCAATTCCATTATAATAATGAATAAATCTTTTTTTTTATAATTTAGATTTATTAAACTTAATTTTTACATCAAACTTAATATCTCTTATAGATGCAATATATTAGCTTTATTATTTTTTCTTAGAATAACTAGACCAAGCTATTTTATCTTTTATAAGGACTTTCTTTACCAATGGAATTAATTCAAAATCAGGATAATTATTGTAAGATCTTTTAAACTTTTCTACAATCTCATGTGCTTTAGTATGCTCTTCCATTTCCGCCAAAGAGTCATATACTTCTAATATTAAATTACACGCATTTGTTATTTCTGAGAGTCTATCCTCTTTATAAATCTTTTTCGCGATACTATTCAAAAACTCTTCTTGTTCCTTAATTTGAGCTGATAAATCATGTATCATTGCTATTTTAATTATTTTATTTGCTATCTTGAATGCGTTTTCAATATCCCCTAAGATCATATAATCTTGTGCCGTAATTTCTAAATCATCTATGAGTGTAATTGCATCTAATCTATTTCGTGGAATACCGTCTTTATATTCTCCCATATTATCTTTAGAGTTCTTATTTTCATTTTTTGTTATTCCTACCACCTATCAATATTCAATAAATTATTAGAATTTACAATAAACCAATAAAAGTATAGCTATTTATATTTTTACTATAAGATAAATCAAGAATTACATTTTAATAAAAGAAATGAAATTTTTTAATTAATTCTTTTAAATATTTTATCTAATTCATTGAAAGAGAAAAACTGTAATGTAGGTCTTCCATGTGCACAATGGAAGGGATCTTTACAATTAGACAAATCAATAAGCAGTTTTCTTATGTCTTTTAAAGACAAATCGTCTCCACCTCGAATACTTTTATGACATGCTAAATAGTTGATAATCTCTTCTTTAACCTCTGAAAAGCTTTTAGCTTTCCCAATCTTCATAATATCGCTAATAATTTCTTTAATAATATTTATATTAGGAATCTTTCCCATAACAATAGGAATCTCTCTTAGAATAAACGTATTACCACCAAAACTGTCGAAATTAAAACCTAATTTATTTATTTCTTTTACATTTTCTTCTAAGAAAAACTTCTCACTTGGTGTTACCTCGATTTTAAGAGGAGATATTAGCTTTTGTTTGCTAGGTTTTAAGGCCTCGTAGGCACTTAAAAATTTCTCTTTTTTTACCCTTTCTGATGCTGCGTGTTGGTCCAAAATATATAATCCAGACTCGTTGATTTCTTCGTTAAATCCTTCTAAAACGACATATATTTTATTGCTTAATTGACCTGTATGAGAAATTAGGCGTAATTTTGGAAAATTTTTTGAAATGATATATTTTTCTCTTAAAAATGTGTCAGGTACTAAATGTTTAATTGATTCTTCTTGAATTTCTTGATCTGTTAAGTGAAGCTGAACTGTTTCATCAATTAATTCACCTTCTTCGTTTATCATTTCTTTAACTTTTACTTCTTTTTTCTTTTTCGCCCGGATTTCCTTAATTGGCCGTTGAATTTTTTCAAATTCTAATCCTTCTCCTTCTATTAAATTACTTTTCTTTCTAGGTACATATTTTTGCAAATCAGTTGATAAGTATTTAGCTGCTTTTGCAATAAACTTATCTTCTATAAAATTACGAATTATATTATAGATCTTATTATAAATATATTCCTCATTCTCAAATCTAACATGGAGCTTTTTTGGATGAATATTGAAATCTATAACAGAAGGATCCAATTCTAAATTTAAAACAAAGAAAGGATGTTTACTAACCATGAGCGTTCCTTCATAAGCTTCTTTTATAGCTCTAAATAAAACATCACTTATGATATAACGTTTATTAATGAATAGACTTGAAGAAGCTCTATTTTTTTTTGCACTCTGTGGATGACCTAACAATCCATATAATTTAAATAAGCTATCATTTTCAGTGTAATTTACTTGTTCCATGAATTTGGCAACTTTTTTTCCATAAATATGAAAAATTGTAGTTTTCAAATCATTTGAAGCGGGACAGTTAATGATATC
>JAEOTJ010000277.1 GCA_016839905.1 Promethearchaeota archaeon
ACGAGTACCTTGTAAAGGATCACAAAGAAGTCAGGTTCCATGCTCAAAAGGTGAAAGTATCAACAATTAAAAAAAGTTCTGGCGGAAAGCTAACTTATAAGTTAGGGTAGATTTTTTTTATTTTTTACTTTCGTTTGTAAATAATTTTAATTGAATAATTATCTTTTTATAAAATTTTTTAAATAAAGTCTATTATGAATAAAATAATGGAAAGTGTTGATGTTATTGAAGAAATAAATATTGACGACCTTTATCTTAGAAAAGTATCTATTGAAGATGCTTCTTTTTTCCATGATAGCCTTAGGGAGAAAATTATGACAAAATTCTTATCTTTAGGTCCGCTTAAAGATATTGATCACTCAAAAAAGTTAATAAAAAACTACCAAAAATATTGGAAAGAATATATTCAATATAATTATATAATTGAAAAAGAAGTTGGTGGAAAAAGAAACAATGTTGGTTCAATTAGCATTTGGAATATTAGTTGGCTGCATCGTAGGGCTGAAATTGGAATTTGGATTAATTTAAAATATTGGAATCAAGGAATAGGTAAGAAGGCCATAAATTTAATTAAAAACATAGCATTCATCCATTTAAAATTGAATCGACTTGAGGCACATATCGCGATTGATAACCAAAGGTCAATTAAACTATTTAAAACATGTGACTTTAAAGAAGAAGGAATTTTAAAGAAATATTTTAATTTTGAGGGGACTTTTTCTGATGCGGTTTTAATCGCATGTTTAAATAACATTACTAAAAATGAAAAGTAATTGAGTATTGGATATATTTCTGTATCCAATTCTGTTAATTAAAATATATTAGTATAAAAATCTCAATTTTAAAAAATTCTTAGACTTATTCTACTTTTTTTTTTTAGATTTTTTATTTAAATAAATAATTAAATAAATGCGCAAATAAAGAGAATAAAAAATCAAATTTGTTTATAAATATGTAGATATTAAAATATAAATATATAAAATGCGCATTCTAATTTTTGTCGGAATAGTTGGAATAAATAAATTTAAAAATCAAAATTATGAAATAAACATAAAAAAAATATTCATTTCAAATAAAAAAATAAGATAATATTCATGTATCATCATCAAATTTTCTTTATTAAACACTTTTTTGTTGATTTAAAATTATTAATGACATGAATTAATGAAAGAAAAAATTTTAAAATAATATTTGAATATGAACTGAGTACTAAAGATTGGAATGAAGATTTTAATTATTCTGATTTTTCCGAGAATGATATTAAAGATACTTTCTTAAGTGATTTAATAGAAAAACTTACTTGCTAATTTCATCAGAGAATGGTGGAGGGGCTTAATATGGTTTGATAAAAGCCTTGCCTTTTTTAATTCCCATAAGACTGATATACGATTCGAAGGAGTAAATTCCTTGAAAATCCGAGATGGGCACTCCGCCAAGGGCGGTCTCCAAGGCTCTGATGAGGAATTGTAATTCCTCTTCGTTGAAGTCATGGGGGCTAAAGGTTATCAACTCCCGAAATGGCTCCGGAAATGATTTTTTCTTACTTTCTAACATTTCTTCGGTAAATTCCGAGCATCCTACCATTGAAAGGCTGCCCTTTCCATAATACATATCTGCAGGAAATTGCCTACCATCGGGAGTAATTACGAACATCCATACCCAAAAAAGAGCGTCTTCGTACTTCTCATCGGCGAATAACAATTTCGGGATGAGAGTCTTCAAGGATCCGATGAGTTCTAAGTCGGAATAATCCATTGCCATCATCCTGGTAATATTATCCTCGTGTTTCTTGCGAATTTCTGCTTTTCTCTTATTCGAGCGGAGTTCGTATACTTTATGGAAAAACGCATTATCTAAGGAAGAAGGAACATCCTCATAAACCCTAAAAATGAACTTGAAACCGTTCTGCTCCAATGCTCCTTTACTTATCAGCTCCGTGCCTTTAAAAGGAGTCTGAATCAATTCCTTCAAGTCTTTCAGAAATGCGTCAAGACTTGGTGGCGGAGGGGGCGGCTCTCTTTCTTTCGGAGGAGGGGGCATATCGATTTCTTCGTAAAAATGGTTTATGGGTGGAAGATAAACGGATCGGTCAAAATTAGGACGGTCATAATGACTCTCGGGATCGGGCACGTAATTCTTGATTTTTTCACGGAATTCCCTTAAATATTTCTTTCTCGCTTCTTGATGTTCCTTTTCTTTTAAGTAAGGAATATCATTTTGCCATCGGGAGTTTTCCAAGATCAAAACCTTCAACTTCTCCGATATTTCTGTGACTTTATCCATTAAATAAACGCCGAGCACTTGAAAAGCCAACCTGCTCTGGAACCTCAAGATAAACTCCACTAGCTCGTCATCACTAATTTTAGATATTGCGATTTGAGAATATTTGAGATGTATCATCCTTTCCTCTTTGAAGTGTTCATCTCCCATCATTGAATAGATCTCAGAATGAGGATCCAGTTCGTAACGCGCTTTAAAAAGGCTCTCCAATGAGTTCTTTTTTTCTCTTCTCTCTTGTTCCCTTTGCTCTCTTGTTAGATGACTGTTAATAAATATAATAACTTGATAGTAAATGTCACCTGCGTGCTCGTTC
The DNA here is from genome assembly GCA_016839905.1 of Promethearchaeota archaeon. The sequence goes on from JAEOTJ010000277.1 coordinate 2,594, forward strand.
CCCATCACATGATATGACCATGTCCTCGGAGCAACCTTAGGAACGCCCCACTCATCTTCCCATTGGTCCTCGCCTTCTTCTGTCGACATTTGTTTCTTCCTGTTAAAACTAATATTAAAGATCCTCAAGAAAAATAAAAAAACACGGGCATTTAAATTTACATACATTCATTTTTAGAATCGTAAGAGATATTAATTCGCATCACGAATTCGGGGCATGAGGCACTTAAAATCTTCAAGTATTATATATAATTTTTTTCTTAATTCTTTTGTTTTTTATCTTATGATGTAAAATCCCTTAATATCTATAACAAGTTTCAAAAACATTCATAATTAAGCATATATCTTTTTATATAAGCCAAAGAGATTTAAACACTATCACTGACTTTCGTTGCTCATTAAAAAAAAGAATGCATTCCATTTCAAAGAATAACCACAGAATCAATTCAAGTTCCCGAGCCAAAAAGAAAAATAGTTATAAAACCAATTGACTTAAGATATTTTCTTAAAATCATATAGAATCATTATTAAGGTCATCAGAGAATTCCATTTGTTCTTTAGGAGATCCCTCAGTAATCTTAGCTTTCTTTGATTTTTGCTCAGAAAGCTTATCTTTTTCAGATTTAAGCGGAGGGGCTTTAGCCCTTAAGAGTTTTGCAACACCCCCTAATTCCTGTGCAAATAAAGCACCAAAAGCATGTTCACGCTCCTCTACTTCGATTTTGGCTCCTTTCTTTTCTTTATTAACGCTCTTTTTATAATTACGGATTTTTCTTACTGATTTTGGATATTTAAGTACTTTTTGATAAGCAATGATATATCCTATTAATCCAATAGAAGCACATACAGAAAGAATTGTTAAAATTACAAACAATAATGCTTCTTCAGGAGGAGTTTGGATAACTAACGTTATTTCATATTGTTCTACTTTATAACGTGAAAGATCTTGTTGATCTGCAAAAGTAATTGAAATTATCATTGTAAAAGTTCCTTCTGGAACATCTTTTAAAGTAACTTCATATATTCCATCCTCTACTTCTTCAAACTCACCTTCTCGTAAATCTTCTCTAACAATATTTGTAATAAAAGTAACTGTTGCATTACTAATTCTCCCACCAAATTCTACATTCATTAATTCTATTCTTATAGTAAGATCTTTCCCAGGTTGTGTTTCTAATGTAGATACCCCTGATTCTGTTCTTGCTTTTCCTGTTATACTTAGTATATCTACTAGTATTGAAATACTAACAGCTTTATAATTTGTTTTTATAGCATATACAGATATAAAATTTGGACCCATAGTTAAATTTACAGTTGTAGGAATTATGATGGTATAAAGTCCTGTAAATGAATTATATGTTAAATTACCTGAATACAGTCCCAATAATTTAACTGTGGAGTTTTCTATAGGCAGACTTGTATAAATATCCGTATAACTTATAGAGATATTTAAATGATATCCATAAGTAATTTTGATGGATGGTTCATTAGTGCTTAATGTTTCATTTAAGAATAAACTCAAGTTAGTTGTTCTTTCAATAATTTCGATCGTTATTAAAATACTTATTGTTTCATAATTGGTCTTATGGGCATACACAGTAATAAAATTTAATCCTAAACTCAAATTTATTGTATTAAGGGTTATGTTATAAAGGTCCATCACTGAATTATATGTTAGATTCGCGATATAATCTCCCCGTAATTCAACAGTAGAATTTTCTACGGATTTTTCCGTTATAGTATCCGTATAATTCACAGTAATGTTCAAATCAAAACCATATGTAATCTTGACCGAAGGTTCAGTTGTTTTAAGAAGTCCATTTAAGTATAAGTCTAAATTCGTTGATCTTTCTATAATTTCAATTGTCATTATCAAATTTTGTGCTTCCCAACCTGGTCTTATTGCTTGAATCCTAAGACTATTTATTTTTTTTGGTAAAT
>JAEOTJ010000070.1 GCA_016839905.1 Promethearchaeota archaeon
CTTTAACTTCAAAAGATAAATAGTGATTAAGAACAGTAATTGTATCAGATTCCCCAATATAATCATCTTCTATTACCACTGTCTTATTAGGGGCCACTATATCTTCAACTGTAATATTAATTAAAGATGTATTAAAATTTGAATCAGTTGGACAAGGTTTCGAAAAAATACTCTGAGTATCTATATTTGTAAGTTCTATTATTGAAGTATTTAATAAAGATTGATGTAGAGTTACATTTATGTTATCTCCATTACCATTGAATTCATTACTATAACTAGAAGATTTAATATCGTGAGGAAAATTTTTATCATTCTCTATAGAATTATTTTTTTCCTCAAAACTAATTATATCTATATTAAATAAATAACTACTAAAAACTAGAGCATTAAAAATGGTAAGATTTATTAGTAAATAAATTATATTTCTTCGTTTCATATTCATTCCTCTCAATAAAATAAAAAAGTATCTATTTTTTTTTGTAGCATTCTAAGATAAGATTTTACATGTAATATTTTCATATTAATAAGTATTATATAATAATGAATATTTGCATTAAAATTTATTTTTCAAAACAAAAAAGCAAAAAAAAAGAGTTGAATTTTTATTAGAAATGGTTTTAACTTTGTCTTTCAAATTCCTTGGATTTATTCGTTAATCGTTTCAATTCTTTATTCATTTTACTAAATCCAAGTTTGAACATTTCATTAGCTAGTATAGAAGCTTCTTTATATTTTTCAGCAGCTTCTGAGTAGTTTTCTTCTTTAGCGGCCTCATTACCCTCTTCTTCTAATTGTTTCATTTTTACTTTCGCTTCTTCTACAGTAATTGAACGGGCTAAATCTTCTACGATATTAAACTCTTTTGTCAATTCCCAACTCGTTGCTACTGATGCTGCGTTTTTTAGAATTGTCATGGTGTTTTCAAATTCTTTTTCTTTTTTAGATTTATTCGCTAATTTTATCAATTTATTAATCTCTTTTTTAGCGGATTTTATATCATCAATTACTCCGGTCCCTCCTATTGATTTAATTGGAGCAGTAATAATTTCTTGCTTTTTAAATAAACTGGATAAGTAGGCTTCTCTTTCTGCGGGTCTCATTTGAGTTAAATTATTTAGGAGATTCTGTCTTTCTTCTTCATTTAATTCAGGAAATTCTAAAATTTTTTGATAAAGTAAATTCAGTTCCTGTTGAGTAATTGGTTGCTGTTCTAAGGATGATATATCAATTGGAACAAAAATTCTTTTATCTCTTAACTCTTTAATTCCTAAAAAGATTTCTGAATTGTCTTTCCTTGTCTGATCTGCGACTTCTTTTAATACGGTAGCAATGAAAAAGAACTCCCGTTCAGTCTCATCTACTAATTCTTCAGCAATCTCGAGTATGATTTTTGTATTGGGATTTTTTAGAGACTTTGGATCATAGAAATCATAAGTAATTTGATGTGGTAATATAATCGAAGTATTTAAAATATCATCCACAATTTGTCCGGCATTTTGGAAAATATTTAATTGTCCTCTCCAGTATGGCAAATCTTTTCCGTAAATATCCTCAAAAGCATCAATAAATGCTTTTAAATGTTTTCTAAGTAGAACTGAGGCATTTTTACTCAATACTAAGGCAACTCTGATATACTCTCCATCAGATAATAATAACATTTTATCTCCATAAGTAATTTCATTCAATGCTTGTTGTGATTCCATTTCTCTGCCAAATGAACTAACGGCTGATATAAATCCACTTATCAATTCGGGGTTTATTTGCTCTATTCCAAATGATTTAAAGTAAAGGCATGTTCCAGATCCTTTATATAAGACTAAACAATGTTCTAAATTAACCGCATCCTCAAAAATAGTATTAACTTCACTTAAAAGTCTCTGTTTTTCCACTTTCTTAGGAGCAATAACACCACTATATACTCCATATACAACACCTAAAGCCAATCCAATTATTCCTATAATTATTATCCATGGTAAAAGGTTAATTCCGGGCTCTGGTATAACTTGTATATTTGTAATTATTTCTGGATTGCTTGTGATATTATAGGCACCTTCCACATCAATTTCAATTTTAATGGTTTCTGCATCATTAGGAATATCAAATTCAAAAGTGACCTTACCATTGGCATCTGTTTTTTCTTCTTTATTATTAATTGTTATTTTTCCATTAACATAAAGGGTGACATATATTTTCCAATCTTTTAATACATCTGTATCAGTTTTAGTTTCATTATAAAATATTTTCCAATACACTTTTAGTGTAATAGTTAAAGAACTTCCTGCAGTTATAGGAGGTTCGGGACTAATCTCAGAAACAACAATATCAATTTCGGCTCTTTGTTTAATTGTCAAATTAATGGAAAGAGTAGTATTTTCATAATTTGTTCTCTTAACCGTGATATTTAAAGTATAATTACCAACACTTAAAGTTGAAACTAAAACCTTTCCCTTAATCGTCCCGTAATCGGGGGTCTTTATTGCATAAGCAATATTTGGGGTCAGAGAACCATTGATATTTGCATTAGATCTATTATACCAATTAATACTATATGAGTACGCTCCAGGAGGTCCTGTGATATTTTTTTTGTTATCATCAATATCACTCATGTTAAATTCAATGAAAATATCATTATCATAAAATACTTCATAAAAATTTTCATAACTTAAGGGGGTGATCTCCTGTTCCACCTTCTCATCAATAAAATAATTTAATGATATTATTTTAATTTGAGAATAATTACCCTCAAGATAAAATGAGATAATATATTCGCTCCAATTATAATTTGGATCTTTTGAAATATTCAATCTTAAAGAATGATCTCCTGAATTTATTCCAGTAGTGCTAATATTTAAAACATAGTTTCCATCATTGAGCCCTGATGGGATTAAGGTCCAATTATGATCTCCTGCTCCTCTTTCCCATAATAAGCCAGTATTATTGTCATAGACCTTAACATCTGCAGTATTAAGCCCTAAAATAGGTTTATTATTTATTGTATCATTAAAGTAAAAGGAAAATGATTGATTATATCTATATTTTCTTTTCAGAGTGGCATTATATGAATTAAGTTGAATTTGAGATTGTGTTAATTGAACATTTATAGTTAAATTAACATCTTTTGGTTTAAAACCCATTTTCCCTATGCTAAAATTACATTTAAATGGAGAATTAGAAATATCTGCATTACTAGTATTTAACAGAATACTATAATTTCCTTGACCTATTTCATTTTTAGTATATGTAATTCCTGAAGGAACATCCAATTCTGTAATATTTGCTCCTTCAATTGGTGGTCCATTGAGTTCTTCTGAATAATTAAAGGTAAAATTGATATTCATCCCTCTTATTACTGAACAATCCAGAGTAGTAGGGTCAATTTCAGTTTCAGTTTCTGAAACAATTGTTAAGATTGTCTCATTGAAACCTACAGCAGTTCCATTATTCCAAGAAACTTGAACATTTAAGGCACCATTAAATGTTTCTGTAATATTTTTAGATAAATCCCAATCTTTTATTGAGAGTTCTAAAGTTGAAATACTTATAGATTGATAAGATGTAAAATTCAATTCATTATTAGGAGAATAAACACTTAAGTTGATATTACCATCAAAAATATTTTCTGAAAATGTCGTATTAAAATGAATAATATATGAATAGCTTGCTTTATCTATTGGAATTGAATTACCACTAATATACATATCTATAGATTGAACCAAATTTGAAGAATTAGCTATTAAATACCAATTGACTCCATTTCCTGCGTCTAGAACAGAGATTTCTTTGTATCCATCAATTATAGGAGCAGAAAGATCTAAAGTTTTTGCGGTAGTTCCGTTGTAAACCTCAATACCATGATCCCAATTTGATGGTAAGGTATAATTAATAATATAATTACTAAATCTTGAATCAAATTCATTAAATCCACCTGCTCTAGTTATATTCCATAAAGCTTCAGATCCCCCATAGGGAAAGTAAAATGAAGAATCTGCTACTATATCTCTTTTAGTATAATTAATTTGAACACGACTAATATTACAATAGACATCCCACCAATCTTCGGTTGATAAAGTAAAATTAAGCTTATTTAAAGGACTTGAATATTCTGAAATATCTACCCAATATCCTTTATTATTAATATTTATATCTCCAATAACTGCAGTGTCATTGATATTTAAATTGATATCTTCAGGTTTAGGATTTTTATTTGCCGGAGAAAAGCCTATTTTAAGTAAAAGATCTACAGTTTCAAAATTTCTTTCATAAAGAGTTGAATTATCATTAGCATAGACTAAGTGCTCATCCTTAGCATCTATACCAGTTACATCATAAGCACCATCCCAGATTAACGTTTCATCGCCAACACCATTCACTTTAAAGAAAAATGTATTATTATATGTATTTGAAGTATTATAAGGGATATGAAGTCCAGTGAAATTATGCCAGTAATATGGAGAAACTTGGATAACCACCTCATCTACAACAATTGGATTACTACCAATCTGTATACTTGGTCTTATTTCTCCTGAACCTCCAGATGCATTATACAAATCAATTGTGATATTGCATGAACCTGCACCAGATTTTCTAACATGCATTGAAATATTTTCAATAAATCCCGCCCCTCTTGCTTCAAATGAAGCATATTCTCCATTTACCCCTAGAAAACCCCCTAATCCCGCAGAATCGTCCTCTACGATTAATGTCTTATTTGGAGCATATATTTTGTCAATTGTTATATTAATAAAAGAGGAGTTAAAATATGGATCAGATGGGCATGGCTGTGTAAAACTATTTGATATAGTAAGATTAGTAAGTTCTATTTCTGAATTATTTAATAAAGATTGATGTAATTTAATATCAATTTTTGTTCCATTTCCAGTTAGAGATTGAGAATAACTGGATAAAATTGGTAGATGTCTATTAAAATTAAATATAGAATCATCAGTACTCTTTTTATTATTAATATGATGAGCTTTTTTATTTAAATAGTGTAAATTTAAATTTGAAATAATTAATGTACCAATCAAGAATATAAGAACAATTTTACTTTTATTTTTAGTTAAAATAATCATTATAAAATCCTATTTTAGTTTTCATTTTTTTTTTATATATAAAAAAAAATAGCCATTTTATTACTTAATGTTATGCTTTTAAAATATTTCTAATTTTAAAAGATATAGTATATCTATATTATAATATGTATTTTTCCATAAATTTAAAATTTATAATGTTATGAATAAAAATCAACAATTAATTTATAATATTATAACTTAGATGTTTTTTAATTTAAAAATATAAAATTCGGGGTATTAATATCTAGGTGATAACAAATATTTTTTCTTTTCCTTATTTTATAAAAATTTAGATGGATATCATATAAACTTTTGGATCTGATATATATTTATTTCATAATCTATCATTCTTTGGGCAATTAAGCACCCTAGCTTCTGGGGAAACATTAAAATAAATAGTCTTATTAAAATTAATTAGAAGAATAAAATTAGTAAATAATTAAAATTTAGTAAAATATTTACTTAGATTTTAGAATAATTCGAGCATCAACACAAACTAATCCTTTTTCGTAAATAAATACAGGATTTAAATCCATTTCGTTAATCTCCTCGTGCTTAATTACGAGGTCTGATATTTTTAAAAGCGTATCTACGATTGCATCAATATCTGCCTTAGGTTTTCCACGATATCCATTTAAAAGGGGGAAGCCTTTAATCTCATGAATCATTTCTCGAGCATCATATTCAGTTATTGGCGCAATTCTAAAGCTAACATCTTCTAAAAGCTCAACAAGTATTCCTCCCACGCCGAATGCCAAGGCAGGTCCGAACTGAGGGTCTGTAGTCATCCCAATGATTAATTCTGTTATTGGTTCATCTGCCATTTGTTGCACAGAGATTCTTTTTTCAACTTTAGAGGGAATCTTCATTAAGTCATCAAAAGCTTTTTCTATTTCTTTATTATTCTTTATATTAAGGCACACTGCCCCAATATCTGATTTATGTATAACATCTTCAGCTATTAATTTTAAAACTACAGGAAAACCAATTTCCTCCGAAGCTCTTATAGTCTCGTCTTTTGTAATAGTTAATATTTGAGGGGTAATGGGTATACCGATCTCTTCTAATAATTTTTTAGACTCAAATTCAGTAAGAACATTCTGTCCAGAATTACTTTTTTCCTTTAAGAGTTTAATTATACTCATTAGACTTTTTTTAATATTTGAATGCAAAAATTTATTATTATATTCTCTAATTATTTACTAAAAAGAATTAATATTATACTAAAAAATATTTACAATTCTTTAATAGATTTATAAAAAATACCAAAAAATATTGAATTTTAAGAATTAAAAATGGTCATTAAAAAACAAGAGAACATTTCAATATTATTGAAAAATTTTGTTGAGTCTCAAAAGGATGTTGAGATGACTTTTCTCTATTCTCGACAAGGCCTTTTAATAGCAAAATATGGCCGATCTGAAATGAGTGGCTCTAGCGAACGGGATATTGAAGAAATTCATGGCGCCATAACTGGACTTGTCGAAAATCTACTTGAGAAAATTAGCATGGAATATCAAATTGGACATTATGGGACTGGCTCTTTTGAAACACCTGACCATCGAATCATATTTCTCGAAGCTGGGCCTGAAGCCATCCTGTTATGTGTTTGTAATTATGATACAAATTTAAACATATTATTACCCATAGCTTATTTGGTTGTTGAAAAGCTTGCCCAATTACTTGAAGAGAGTTTTGATTTTAAATATAATTCTTTAGATATTCCAGAATTGATTATTCATGACGATTTCGCCATAGATTTAGATAAATACATTGTAGAAGACCAAGAACCTTTATATGATAATGTAAAACTAAAACACCTTATTAAAATAGAAAGAAAAAAGGAACAAATTTTTAAATTAATTGTTATTGGTTCAGCAGCCGTGGGAAAAACTACATTAATAAACAGTTTTTTAAAGAAGGATCAACTTTCAAGTTACCGTCCAACATTAGGAATTTCCATATCTCAACAAAAATATTACCTTAAAGGCTTCAAAGATGATATTATTACATTTCTAGTTTATGATCTTGCTGGTCAAGAATTTTTCAAAAGAGTAAGGCATGAATATTATCACGGTGCTCATTGTGTTTTTGTTGTTTATGATATAACACGAAGGGAAACCTTTGACGAAGGATTAGATTTCTGGTTTAAAGATGCTCGAAAAGAATTAGGAAATATTCCTTTTGTTCTCATTAGTAATAAAATAGATTTGGAAGAAGAGAGAAAGGTAACAAAAAAGGAGGGTATAAAGAAAGCCCAAGAATTAAAAAGCTTTTTCATTGAAACATCTGCTTTACATAATGTTAATGTTCAAGACATTTTTAAATTGATTGGTATCGGTCTTTTTTTTAAATCTATTGATGAGTTGGAACAATAATTTAAATATTAAAATTTTTATTATTCCATTTTACTTCATTTTTAAAATTACTTTTTAATAAATACATTTAATTCTGCATTTATTAATAAAAGTTAAATAAATGTTTTACTCATAAGAATATAGATGGTCATTAAAAAACAAGAGAACATTTCGATTCTATTGAAAAATTTTGTTGAGTCTAAAAAGGATGTTGAGATGACTTTTCTCTATTCTCGACAAGGCCTTTTAATAGCAAAATATGGTCGATCTGAAATGAGTGGCTCTAGCGAACGGGATATTGAAGAAATTCACGGTGCCATAACTGGACTTGCCGAAAATCTACTTGAGAAAATTGGCATGGAATATCAAATTGGACATTATGGAACTGGCTCTTTTGAAACACCTGACCATCGAATAATATTTCTCGAAGCTGGGCCTGAAGCCATCTTGTTAAGTGTTTGTAATTATGATACAAATTTAAACGAATTACTACCAATGGCGTATCTAGTTGTTGAAAAGCTTGCCCAATTGCTTGAAGAGAGTTTTGATTTCAAGTTTAATTCTTTACAACTTCCAAATTTAGAAGTTTTTGAAGATTATTCTTTAGAATTAGATAAAAATTATTCTACTAAAGATGAAGAACCCTTATTTGATAGTGTATATCAAACACACCATATAAAAAGAAAGGAAAAAATAACAAAAGCCTTTAAATTAATAGTTTTAGGAGAAGCCGCAGTAGGCAAGACTACTTTAGTAAATAGTTTTTTGAAAAAGAAACAGATTTCAGATTATAGACCCACTCTTGGACTGTCTTTAAATTCACAAAAGTACTTCTTGCAAGGATTTAGTGACCAAGAGATAAACTTTTTAGTGTATGACCTTGCGGGGCAAGAATTTTTTAAAAGAGTAAGGCACCAATACTATTCAGGCGCAAGCTGTGTCTTTGTAATTTATGATATCACGCGGAGGGAAACTTTTGATGAGGGAGTGGATTTTTGGTTTAAAGACGCTCGGAATGAATTAGGAAACATCCCGTTTGTCCTCATTGGAAATAAGATAGATTTGGAAGACCAAAGGCAAGTGACTAATGAGGAGGGGATAAACAAAGCTCGAGAATTAAGAAGCTTTTTCATTGAAACTTCAGCATTACATAACATAAATGTTCAAGATACTTTTAAATTGATTGGTATTGGTCTTTTTTTCAAGTCTAAAGCAGATTTGCAAGAAGAGGATGAGATATAACCAATCTTTTAATTTAATACCTGAAATCATAAAAAAAAAAGTAAAAACAGAAAAAAAATAAATTATTTTTTACGGACTACTATACCTCTCTTTTTTCTTAACCGCCACTTTCTTGCCTCATCAACGAAAAACACGGAACAACCAGCAAGTATTAACGTGAACCAATATTGCCAGAGGAGTAACGGCACGACATGAAACGCTATACCCATGGGAGTAAATAATATTAATAATTGTAATCCTAAAGATAATCCCGTAGCCCAGAATAAGTGTTTATTTGGAAACGTCCAAAAAGGCTTTATATTAGAAGTACAAGAATAGACAAATAGTAATTCACATATAACTAAATTTGTAAAGAGTATAGTTTGTGCCAATGAAATAGCATATAAATTCGCAGCTGTGCCTGCTGTTGCAAAATCCATGGTTAGATTAGGATCTATTCCTGCTTGAGCCCAAGCGGGAATTAAAACAGACCATAATAGAATATATAATGTAATATCAGTAATAGATGTATAGATTCCTAAAAATAATACAGGCCCTTTAATTTCTGGTAATAATGTGAATCCTTCACGCGGTTTTTCATTCATTACATCAGGATCTGTCGGAGTTAACCCCAGGACCATTGCAGGTATTCCATCAGTTGCGATATTTAACCATAATATTTGAATTGGCTCTACAGGTAGAGCAATGAATACATTAACAAATAGTTTCATGAGAATATATGCAGTAAGAATCAAGAAAATCTCATCAAAATTGGTGCTTAACATGTATCTGAAGAAACCCTTAGTAGTTTCAAAGATACCTCTTCCTTCCTCTATTGCATTAATAATTGTTGCATAATTATCATCAATTAATATCATTTCGGAGGCTTCTTGAGTAACCTCTGTCCCTTTTAGACCCATTGCTACTCCTACATGAGCGCCTTTCACTGCGGGAGCATCATTAACTCCATCCCCCGTCATGGCGACTATTTTACCTAATTCTTTCAATCTCCTCAGAATACGTAATTTATGTTCAGAAGTTACTCTAGCGTAGACATCTACAGTTTTTACTTTTTCTCGGAGCTCATCATCATTCATTTCCTCTAATTCTACTCCAGTAATTGCCTCAGCTGATTCCGTTAAACCTATCTCATGTGCAATTGCGATTGCTGTTATTTTATGGTCTCCAGTAATCATTATTGTACGAATGCCAGCATTTCTTGCACTTTTAATTGCTCCTTTTACTTCATCTCTGGCAGGGTCAATAATTCCACATAAACCGATATAAGTATAATCTGTTTCAACAGTATTGATATCATATCCAGATTGTAAATCTTTATAAGCAACTCCAAGAACTCTAAGTGCTTGCTTTGCAAATGTTTCATTTTGTTTTAAAATATTGTCTTTTGCGTCAGAAATAGGTTTTTCTTGACCGTTTATTAGGACTTTAGAAGCATTTCTCATTAATACATCGGGAGCGCCTTTTATATATGCTCTAATCTTCCCATCCTTCTTTCCAATAACAGTCATCATTTTTCTATCAGAATTGAAAGGTATTTCATCTAGTTTTTCAAAGCTCGTATCAATACCAATTTTCATTCCTAATACTTTCATAGAAATTTCTGTAGGATCCCCTACAACAGAAGTATCTCCAGTTTTGTCATCCTCGATATTGACAACTGAATTATTACAAAATAAGCAGGCTTGGGAAAATATTTTTATATCATCATCTATACTAACAGGATTACCATCTTGGAGGATTTTTCCCTTTATATTATATCCTACTCCTTCAACATCTAGGATTTTGTTACTAAGAAACATCTTTACAACTGTCATTTCATTTTTTGTAAGAGTACCCGTTTTATCTGAACAAATGATATTTACTCGACCAAGAGTTTCAACAGCGGTTAATTTTCTAACTAATGCATTCCGATCTGCCATTTTTTTCATACCTATACTCATCACAACAGTTATGACTACAACAAGCCCTTCAGGAACTGCTGAAACTGCTAAACTTATGGCAATTTTAAATGCTTCTACGAGTTCATCGATTTTTTGATCTACGGGCATGTCGACTTCAATTACTAATACCAAGATTAATTCTATTACAAAAACTGCCGCACATATTACTATAATGAGAATCCCTAATAATTTTCCAAATTTATCAACTTCTTTCTGGAAAGGACTTGGTTCAATTTGTTCTTCCTGTAAGCTTCCTGCTATTTTTCCAATTTCAGTATTCATCCCAGTTCCAATAACTATTCCTTCCCCGTTCCCTCTAGTAATAATTGTGTTCATATAGCCGAGATTTGTTCTATCAGCTAAAATTTCCTTTATATCTACTGTTTTTAACTTTTTCTTTACAGGTTTTGATTCTCCTGTCAAAATTGCTTCATCAACATATAAAGAAAATTCTTTATATAGACGTATATCTGCAGGAAATTTATCTCCTTCCTCAATTAAAACTATATCTCCGGGAACAAGGTCAGCAACACCAATTTCACTAACTATACCTCCTCGTCTAACTTTGGCAAAGCGGGGAGCTAACTTTTTCAAGCTTTCAAGAGACTTCTCAGCAGAATATTCCTGATAAAAACCTAGAACGGCATTTACGATTAAAATTGAAGCAATAACAACTGCATCTGTATATTCTGAAGACCACCCTCCACCATGTTTACTTGCTTCCCAAGCTCCGATAATAATAGAAATGACAATGGCAAAAATCAACAAGTAAATGAGAAAATCTTGAAATTGAGCGATGAAAATCTGCCAAGCAGTTTTTCCTTTTTGCTGAACTAATTCATTTTTCCCGTATTTCTCATACCTATCTTGTACATCTGCTTCAGATAAGCCCTTTTCTAACGATGTATCTAATTTCTTAACTATTTCTTCAACCTCTGAAGCATGAGCATTAATATTTTCCATATATCTTCAAATTCCTTTAGTTTATCCGTTAAATCTAAGATTTTTTATTAAATTGAAAAAAAAACCTAATAATATTTTACTAAAATGCAATATTATAATTTATATATTTTTAGTTTTACAAGATAGAATATAATTTATAAGGTGATTATGTTTTAAATTAAAATTCTCTCAAAAAGCATTAGATTTTATCCTTAAAAAAAATGAAGAAAGCCAAGAAAAAGAAATGGATAAGAATGTAGTAGCTATATTTTATTACTCTTCAGAATCTTGAACGATGTTTTTTTGTGGTAATGTTCTTGAATTAGTAGGAAAGCAAAGAATATTTGAAGAAATTGATGACTTCACCCAATGGACTGAAATTATCGATAATCCTAAAGTTGAGGTCTATATTGAAAAAAATATTCTTCAAGAACTTAAACTTAAAGAAACGATATTAATTGACGTTGTAATTGGTGAAGTTAAAGGCGAAAAAATAGGTTTGCTATTTATTAAAAAAGAAAAAGACGTATATGGTTAAAAATATGATCTATTCCTAAAAACTTTAGAGGAATGGTGATTTTCAGTTGCTTCTGATTCCTTATACTGAAAATATATAAACTTTATAAGAATGAATATTTTAATTCAACTTAATTGAAATATTTAAAATAAACATTATATTATATAAAAAAAATCAAAGCTGATTAAATGAGAAGGTCACGAGTTTTTAGGCTAATAGTACGACTATTTTTACTCGTATTAACATTGTCCGTGTCTCTAATCTCTTTCTTAGGTGGACTTTCCGCATTTTTGATCTTATCTGATGTAGAGGAAAATTTTAACATAGATCTTGACAATATTGAAGGTAATTTTACTATAACTGCATCAGAAAGTATGTATGTTGAAATACCTATTCGGTTTAAAAATGTAGGCTATTTTGATTTAGAAGATCTTACTATAGAACTCACAATTTACATGACATATGGAGATAATTCAAGTAATAATGCATCAACAACTATAGAAATATTTAATAAGATACAGGAATTTGATACTATCCCTTCTGGTAAAAATTATAAGGATAAGTATAAAGGTGAATCGGAGGATTTTAATTCAGATGATTTTAATGATATAAAGAAGGATATAACTATTTCTCCGGATTTTCCAATTAATTATACCGGAGACATATTTGTTAGATGTAAGTATTCCTTGGGCTTTCTAGGTTTAAGAGTAGAACTACTGGACTTCCCTTTAGAGGGGCTTATTTAGGAGGTATTCAAAATGGGAGCAGTAAAAAATGGTATGAGAGGAACAATATTTACAATTATTTATATTATAACAACTGTAATTATTCCATTTATTACATTTGCATTAATTATGAATTTGGGTAACTTTGGACCGCAAGGAATTTCAATAGGGATGGATAGAGCAACATATCAACAAATAATCTTTTGGATTTTGGCTTTTGGACTACTAATTAGTGGTACTGCCTTTTTTGCCTATTCTTCACCTTCACAATCAATACGGAGAGGGATTTTTGCTTTAATTCAAGTAATCTTAAATTGCCTATATATATGGAGTTATAAATTTTCGGGAGCTCTTGAACTTGAATTCACATTAAATGTTGGTGCAAATGATGGTTTAGTAGCAATAAATCTTGAACAATTAATAATGATTTGTTTAGGACTTTACTTTTTGACAATAATACTAAAAACGTATGACTTAATTGATTTTACACTCAATCGGAAAAAGATTCAGCAGATGCGTCTTAAAGGAACCTTAAAAGAAAGAAGAACGGAAAAACCTGGAGAAATTGAAAAGAAAATTAATAAAAAAGACAAAAAAAAAGGAGATGGTGATTAAATATAATGATAATTCAGGGAGCAAATATTTTTAGCATATTGGCAGAGATTATTGGTATAGTTTTTGGTTTCCTAGCACCATTCCTCGTGCCAATAGGAGAATTTATGGTTGATTTAATAGAAATAATTCTTCCGTTTTTTGACGATAGTAATCTTACTATTTATATTATAATTTTTATTGTTTTAATTATTGCTGGAGCAATTGTGAATTCAATATGGCCAGGAGATAAACCAAAACAGGGAGAGAAAATAAAGAAAGAAGAAAAGATAAAACCCAAAGAAAATTTAGGTTCAGAAGATAAAATAGAGCCTTAAATTTTATTTTTAATATTTTTTTTCTATTATCAGTTTCAAAGGAAGTAGAACTCTAAATCCCCTTTAACTGAATCTTTTTCTATAAATATTTACTTCTAATTTTTATTATTTAACTATTATTTTTTTCCACTTATTTCCAATGGAAGTCTATCTAAAGATTTATATGAGAAAAGTGGTTATATTTATGTATGCGAATA
>JAEOTJ010000278.1 GCA_016839905.1 Promethearchaeota archaeon
ACGAGTACCTTGTAAAGGATCACAAAGAAGTCAGGTTCCATGCTCAAAAGGTGAAAGTATCAACAATTAAAAAAAGTTCTGGCGGAAAGCTAACTTATAAGTTAGGGTAGATTTTTTTTATTTTTATTCTTCAAATATACTATTGAATAAAAAACACCAATCATTATAATCACAGATAATGAAATCCCAATAAGACCCGCAATGTAATCATTTTCTATCCAACCTAAAATTGGATCCCATGGTGAAGGTAATTCTTCAATCCAAGCTTCTCCATCTTCGCCACCACCATTAGCATCAATTAAAGATCTTTCTAAGCCATCAGGATCTTCTGAAAGGACGCCTACAGTGTAACCAACAAGAAGCATTATCATTAAAACTCCAATGATTAGTGAAATATAAATTAACGGTCTTTTATACATGTGTTTTTCTGTCAATTCTTATCACGCTCCAAAGAATTGCTCCGTGGTTATTAAATCTGGTTTAGTTTTATAAATATAATATATTATCAAGGCGGAAATCACAGCTTCTCCAATACCAATTAATAAATGCCAATATACCATTGTAATAATTGCAATTTCCATAGGTATAGCTCCTGAAATTCCTATTTCTATTGCTGCAATAAAAGAAGCCAAAACGATTGCAATATAAGAACCAATTGCCGTAGCAATAGTTACCTTTATTTCCTTTCCCAATTTTGTTTTATTTAATCCCATCATAATGATTTTCACGAAATAAAAACCAAGTATGCCGCCAATTATGCCCATATTAAAGGAATTAGCACCTATTGCAGTAATTCCTCCATCACCAAATAAACTTTGAACTAGTAATACCATAAATAATACGATGACTGCGGCCCAAGGACCAAGGATGACCGCAACTAAAGTTCCTCCTACTAAATGACCTGAAGTACCTCCAGGAATGGGATAATTTACAAATTGGAATGCAAATATTACAGCCGCGATTACTCCAATATAAGGGATTAATTTTTCTGAATCCTCTTCTTCAAACGTTTTACTAATTTTAAAAAAACCTAAAACCATTACACTTAATGTAATAATCCATAAAATTATTAAGGTAAAAGGATCCAACAAACCATCTGGTATATGCATTTTTTTTAACCTTTATTATAATTGGAATGTGATATTAAGATTTGTTACGATTTATAAATTAAATCATAATAATTTATAGAAATAATATTATAATTATAAATATTACTAATTTATATAAAAGTATGAAGTACTAAAAGAATATATTTTAAGTAATATATCTAAAAATTATCAATAAAAATATAATTTCAAGATTGTAAAAAGGAGATTTAAAAATTTGGAAACATCATTACCATTTAGACATGAAGATGAGATTTCTCTTTTTTCAAAAATACATCCCGTAGTTCGCTTGATATTACCCTTCATTCTTGTAATTCCGTTTTTATTAATTAAAGATATTTTCCTTATCATCTCTATCATTATAATAACATTTTTCTTTAGTCTAATTACCCGTCTTAAAATTTCAAGGATTATCAAGAGAATAAAAAGCATAATTTCCTTTATAATATTAATAACAATTTTTACACCATTATATGTTGGAAAAACGATTATTTTTCAATATAAAATTGGAATCAATATAAATGTTTATAAAGAAGGGATAAATTTGGCTTTATTAATGTTTTTCCGGATTTTTGGAGCCATATACGTTTTCATGTCTTTTTTTTCATCGCTAACTTATTCAGAATTTATCGAAGCACTGACAAAATTAAGAATCATCCCTTCCTTATTTATTGGAAGTTTAATAATAATGCTTCATTATATCCCAATTTTATCAGATTCAAATCAAAAGATTTTAGAGGCACAAGAATTACGAGGTAAGAAAATTACTACTTATGGTCAAAAATTGAAGACACATGCTTTCATCATGGGGAAGAGTATTGTAATGAATATGGAACGGAGTGAGCGATTATATGAGAGTTTAAAAATGCGGGGATTTACTGGGAAAATAACCTTTGCTACAAGAAAGATTAAATTGACCGATTTTATAACCTTAACCATATTTTGTCTAATGATGATAATATTAGTTTTTCTAATTAATTTAGAATTATTCTATCAAGGGGTAATTGGATTATTTTTGTCGTAGAAGTTGAAAATTTAAACTACTCATTCGATTCTGGATTTAAAATAGAAAATTTATCTCTCAAAATTAAGGAGAACTCTATTTATGCTCTAACCGGAAATAATGGTTCTGGAAAGACAACTTTATTAAAATTATTGGTTGGGCTGTTAAAACCAAAATCTGGAACGATAAAAATTTTTAATAAAATCCTAACAAGAAATAAACGAGTATTATGGGAAATTAGACAAAAAATTGGATTTTTATTCCAGAATCCAGACGATCAATTATTTGCTCCAACAATAGAAGAAGATATTGGATTTGGGGCTAGGAACTTAAAACTTGATCAGGAAGAAGTCAAAAACCGAGTGAATTGGGCGTTAAAGGCAGTTGATTTAGTTAATTATAAGAATTATTCTCCATTTAATCTTTCATGGGGTCAAAAAAAAAGAGCAGCGTTAGCTGGTTTATTAGTAATGAAGCCTAAATTGTTGATTTTAGATGAACCTTTTGCTAATCTTGATTTTAAATCTATTTATAATCATCTTTCAATATTAGAAAAATTAAGAAGAGAGGAAAAAATGACAATCCTTTATACTTCTCATAATTTATTCTTTGTTGAAAATTGGGCAAATAAATTGCTTGTATTAGATAATGGGAGAAAAATCTTTGAAGGTGGAAATAAAGAAGGCTTAAATGAACTTAAAGTTTTAGAAGTTCTTGGTTCGTATGATGAAATAAGTAAACTACTTTTTAAAAATCAAAATTTGAAGGATTAAAATAATGATTTTATATGTGCAGGGAAGTTTTTATGCATAATTAGTAGAATTTTTAACGCTCGTTGCTGTATATGTCTTGTCTTGATAGCATTCATATGAAAGGTTTATAAGCTATTTTTTTTAAGGACTTACTAATTAAATTAATATAAAATAAGTCATTAGATTAAGCCTTATCAAGTATTAAAAAAAAAAAATGTTATTATTTTTTGAAATTGTTTATTTCCTTTTCCTTAGGTGTATTGTCCTTCTGTATCTACTAATCTTGCTCTTTTACCACGATAAATAATACTTCTATAAATTAATGCCCCAATTAGACATCCTAAGCCGACGAATAGAATAATCTGGCTCATAAGTATTGATTCTTTTTTAAATGTTAATTCAATTGGATCTGATTCAGTAGAGTATTCATTATTATTATTATCTGTTGCGACAAAATAAAAAGTCACTTTTTGTTTTTCAGTAAAGCCGTCTTTGTCGGGATCAGAAAGAACTGCGAAATATTTTCCATCAACAAGTATCATATCCTCTTCTTCCCATTTATTATCACTTGAAGTTTTAATATTCGAGCCACCTGTTATCTTATATACTATTTTCATTGAGTATATTCCCGAGCCTCCTCCAAAATCGGTTGCATCAATGTAGATACCGATATGTTCTCCTGTTGGAAATACTAAGTTATCAAGGCCTTCTTGTCCGCCAATTATAATGCTGTCTAAATCGATGATTGGAGGGGTATCATCAATGATATAAGTTTTATTATATAAGTCTAAGTATATCTCATTACCTGCTCTGTCTTTAGCGGTTATTTTTACGTATTCAATATAATTCCCCTTTTTATAAATCAATATATCTGGATCAAGATTAGATGCTGATAAATACACCCACCAGATATCTGGATTTCCGCTTGAATTAGTTAGTTCGATATCTTGTTCTTGATCTTTTATCTCTAACCATACCGAATCTATTCCTGTAGATATTGCTGGACTCGTGCTATTATCAGTAATATTTATTGAAAATTTGAATTGATTGTTTGGTTGATCTGCTAGATCAACTTCTACTGGAACATCAATGGAACTTTCATTAATAATCGGATTATCCATATCTACATAGAATTTCTCATCGAATGAATCAGTATCTTCCCTATATCCTGCTTCAGGTAAATTGATGCTTATTTTTACGTCGACATCTGAACAGTCATAAGAACCTCTTGTTAGACCTGATAACGTGTAATTATATGCTAATTCATATGATACATAATTCATTGAAACTACAGATCCACCAAATTCAGTTAAGTTCAATTCTACCGAATATAAATCCCCTTCAACATAGGTACCATTGACTTTAAAAGTAATCTCGTTATTTAATGGTCCTAAATAATTACTGTCCTCTATATCAACCCATAGATTATGGATTTCCGGCTTTTTATATAGAGCAATTGTACCTTGAAAAGTCTGAATTTTACTGTACTGAGTTCCTTTATGATCTTCATATTCAATTATTAAGGAATCATCTACTAAACCATTTGGAGTAGATAGTAATATTGAATAACTTAAATTAAAAAGTATATAACCATCAGATACACCTAAATCATAAGGGAATAATGGGGTTGTTCCATTTATTTTACGATCATCGAATAGTGAATTATTTATTCCATTTATTCCGAATTCCATAGAAATATTAGTTATAGTAATATCTTTAATAGCTACGCTAACGTTAAATATTAATGTAAAACGATCCACTCCAATATATGCTTCAATCGTTCTATCAAAATCTTTTAAATCCAAATCTGGGGGTACTTCAGTGATTGTAAAAGATTCCACATTATTCATGCTTGAAAAATGATTGCTTGAACTGGCATCAGTTGCATTTATTGATAGGTTATAATCTCCAATTGAAAATCCAGTAGAATTCCATGTATTACCGAAAAGATCATCACCAGCACCTCCATCGTTATGATTTCCATCATCAAATAGTTCAACGCCAGCAATCCATGCTCCAGTAGTTGTATTTGTAATTGTAGCCCAAACACTATCAAGACCAGACTCATCAGTTACAGTAGCAGTTATAGTAAAATCTTGAAACTCCGGGAGGCTATCAGGATTAATATCAGGACTAGTAATGACTGGATTGAAAAGATCTTCAATGTAAAATTCAGTTGCGTTGTCTACATTTTGCTCGTTCTTATTAGAACTATCATCTATGGCTCTAATATCTATAAAATAAGTCGCT
>JAEOTJ010000279.1 GCA_016839905.1 Promethearchaeota archaeon
AAGAATTACCTCAGATTTTTATAACTGGTTATACAAAAGATGTAGAATATTCAACAGGTATAATTGAAGTAAATGTTACTATTACAGATAATCATGCGGTAAATCCTGCGAGTGTTCAAATAGAATTTTTTGATTACATTCAACAATCAATTGGAGGGTATCAGAGTATGATTTTAGTTTCAGGAAATGATTATACTTATTTAGAAACGATATCTAATATTGGCACTTTTAATGTATTGAAGGATCATTATTACTTTAGAATTAGAGCTGAAGATGATAATCCAAATCAGAATTTAACTGAACATAGAACTGACTTTTTCAATATCACGGATACCGTTAAACCACAAGTTTCAAATGTAATCTATAGTTCCCCTGTTGAGTGGAATACTGGAGATTTAAATGTCTCTGTTAATGCTACAGATAATTATTGGATAAATACAACAACTAATCCCGTTAAAATCTCAATCTATCATCCTAATGGAACCCTTATTGAGATTCAAAATATGACTTATGATACTGGAGATGAATTAAATAGATTATACAAGATACTATGGAGCGTTGCGGGGCTTGAAATTAAAGATAAATATATCTTTAATATCACGGTATATGATTCAAGTTATAATCCTAACAATTCTATTGATTATTATTTCAATATTACTGATACCGTATTACCAACAATTGGGACATTACCCCCTGGGCTTGAAGCAAATTATTCCACTGGGGCAATTTCTGTCAATGTTTCGGTCTATGATAATTATCGATTAAGGGATATTGATCCCGTATATATCAACTACTATTATCCAAACGATACTTTAATAGGCTCTTTTACCATGGAAAACTCAAGTGGAAATTACTTTAATTATACATGGCAAGTTGGCTTGAGCCCAATGAATGACTCATATTACTATTCTATTACAGCATGGGATTATTCGAATAATAGTAGAACAAGCGATAATGAAACATTTGAAATTTTTGATGAGGAAAAACCAAATATATTAATTACAGGTTATGATACGGTTGTTGAATATTCAACAGGAACTATTCAAGTAAATATATCCGTAACCGATAATTATAAGGTTGATCCTAATGAAGTGGATATTGCATTTTATAATCGATTTGGGACTCAAATTGGAGGGGCATTAAACTGGTTGGTAATGACAACTTCAGATGGAATGAATTTCACATTTATAGATACCATTTCTAATATAGGAACTTTTATTGTTGATATTGATTATTACTTTAGAATTAGGGCATGTGACTATAAGTTTCCAGATAATCTGATATACACAGCAGGTTATACAGATGAATTTGATGTTGTTGATACAACCGCACCATTACTTCAATCAATTTCAATAACAAATGGGTCTATTCATGGAGAAGCCCCAATATATAATATTCAATTTACTGAATTAGGTGGAAGCACCTCATTCTGGTATTGGATGCCAAATATGACAACCAATCAAACCGCACAAGGAGGAGATAATATTTATAACAGCGTGCAACTCAATGCGACAGCCTTCAACAATACTGCCGATGGTTGGTTTAATCTAACCTTCTGGTTTGAGGACCAATATAATAATTTAAATTCCTTTTATTTGGAATTATATAAAGACACGGTGGAACCAACATTTGAGTTTGCTGCGGGAGAAGATCCAACCGGAGAGGAATTTCCAGATGATACTCCTCCAGTTTTCTATATTGACATTTCAGAAGGGAATATTACTCTTGTTGAATATTATATTCCTTCAATTAAAGAAGGACAGTCAGTTTATTCTGCAGGAGCAATGGCCTCTGGATCAGGATTTTCGCAATTAAGATCCTCAAATGGAGAAGATTGGAGTAATTATCCCGTACAAATTTCTACATATCATTGGAATAAAGTTGAATATGGTGATGTAGATATCATTATTTGGGTTTATGACATTGCGAATAACAATTACTCAATTCAATTTACAATTACTAAAGTAAAAGCTGAGGCAGAGGCAGAAGCTGGACCTGAAGAATTCGATATGATGATGCTTTTCATCATAATTATTATAATTGGTGCAATATCAGCCGTTAGTGTTGTAGGAGTTCGAGCAACTAAAAAGAAAAAGCCTGATTATACTGAAGTCGCTCAACAGAAATTAAAGATTCGGGCACCTACTCCGAGAGCCGCCCCTGGGAAAATGGTTGAAGGTAAGGTAGTAGGGAAGAAAGCTGTAAAAGCAAAGAAAGCACAAAAAGCAGGAGTTACTGAGCCAGAAAGAAGGAAAGTATTAACTGCAGAAGAACGAGCACAACTGGCGAAAGAAGAAGCTGAAATGGAAGTACAAAAAGAAAAGCATCTTTGCGTAGTTCATAAAGGTCCAATTAAAGGAGCAATATATCTTTGTCCTAAATGTGAAACATTTTACTGCATGAAATGCGCCCGTACCTTGAAAGCTGGCGGTGAAAAATGCTGGGCTTGTGAGGCTGAACTTGATGTGGAGGTAACTGGGCCTGTAGAAGAACGTAAAGAACATTCAAGTGCTAAAGAAATTTTAGAATCCCTTACAAAATATGAAATACAGTTTAATAAGAACATGGATAAAGGAGAAAAATTTAATAAAGTACCACAATTTGATGAAATTCAGTTCAATTTAATAGATCCACAAATTCTAAAGCAATTAGACTACTTGAAGCTTGATCCTGAAATAAAAACAGATATCTTAAGTGATCTCATGAGTCTAACACCTCAAGAGCAAGTAGCTTTTCTCGATACTTTGTCATATTTAGAAAAAGACGAAGAAGAAACTGATAATTAATAACTTAAAATATAATTTTTTTTAATTTTTTACTTTGATTATATAAATAGGGATTAAATGTTATATTTTTTGTAGAAGAAATTAAAAAGATACAAATTATACATCTCACATAAGGAAGATTAGGAATCTATCGAAAAGAAAAATAATTTACAAATAACTTAACATTTTATCTAAATAGGTAGGTTTTCAAAAAAAAAATATTACTTGATAGATGCTTTAAGTGATTCAATTCCATCTATTATTTCAAATAATTTTTTACTATTTATAAGGTATAATACTTGCCCATTTTCGTCTTTTTGATATAAAAGCTCCATTTCATTTAATTTATGTAAATTTTTCGTAACGGTATTATAATGTATTCCTATTCCTTCTGCGATTTGATTTGCTGTTATGCCATCTTTATTCTTAACCATAATCTCTATAATATCATTAACTTTTTTATTCCCTAATTGAAAAATCTCATTATCAAGTGTATTAGGGAGATTATTATTGAAAAGTGCTCTATATTTTCCTATTTTAGAGGCTCTAAGTTTTTCAAATCTAATTAAAAGGTTCGTATGCCACATTGTAGAATGAGAGCTAAGCTCTAATTTTTCCATTATTTCTCGAAGGTGTGTTCCAGGATTTTTATTAATATGATTATAAATACTCTTTCGAGCAATATTCTCTAGAATGTTGTTTTCAGTAAATTTCGAGCCAGGAACAACTATTCGCTCACGAATAAATTTCCATAGTATTTTTTGAATGCCACTTTCATTTGGAGGGTTCTTCAATTGGAATTTCTTTAATCCATTGGTAATATGAGGAATTATCTCTTTAGCATTGAAGACACGATTTTTATTTAAATATTCTTTAATTACCTCTAAAACATTTGACTCAATATCAGATAGTTCCAACTTAGGCAATAACCCCTAAAGTAATTAAAAATTTTATATTGATAATATTAATAATTCCATTATCGTTTAAATATCTATTTTCTTATAATTAAAAGAAAATACTTTTTTTTAATCTTTTGTATAACAAAATAGAAGAAAATTTTTTAACTATATATTTTAATTAGATTTTTTCTTATAACCTAAAGATTTAATTAACTTCAAATAATTATTAAAATAGATAATGAAAATCGCAGTATCTGGCAAAGGTGGAGTTGGAAAGACCTTAATTGCGGGGACATTAGCGAGACTTTTTGCGAAAGATGGTTTTAATGTCTTAGCAATCGACAACGATTCAGCCATGAATTTAAGCTATACATTAGGAATTGATCCTGAAGTGAAAAAAAAGATCATACCAATATCAGAAATGAAAAATATAATTGAAGAGAGAGTGTTGATGAAAGGAGCGGGTTCTGGAGCATATAACATTAACCCTCAAGTTTCTGATATTCCTGATAAATATAAAGTTCCTGGGCCAGATGGATTACAATTACTCGTATTAGGTTCTATTGAAGCACCCGCAACTGGCTGTCTATGTCCCGAAAATGCTTTAATACGAACAATATTGTATAATTTATTTGTAAAAAGGGATGAGGTCGTTATTGTCGATTTTGAGGCAGGATTAGAGCATTTAGGAAGAGGAACTGCAAAAGGAATTAATGTAATGTTAGTTATTACTGAACCCTCTCAAAAATCGCTAGATCTTTGCTCAAAGATAATCGATTTATCGAAAAAATTAGGAATAATTAATATTTTCTTAATAGCTAATAAAATCTTTGATGATTCACAATTAGACTTTATTAATCAGAGAGTTCAGGAATGGAAAGTTCCTCTTTATCACGATATTCCTTTTGATACTGAAATAGGAAAAGCAGATTTAAATGGCATATCTCCCCTAGATTTTAATTCAGATTCAAAAGGTTTAGTATCAATCAAGAATCTCTATTCGAAATTAAAGAAGTTAAAAGAAGAATTATTTGATTTATAACATGTCTTCGAGATTTAACGCTTGATCGTCAGCGATTTCTCTCCACTGCTCTATGGCTTCTAACGCATCTTTTTCGTCCATCTGTTCAATAGCGTATCCGGCATGAATAATTACATATTTTCCTACTTTGGGATTTTGAACTAAAGCAATTATAACATCTTGCTTAATTCCATCAAAATCCACTAATGCTGAATTTCCATCTATTTCTAAAATTTTACCAGGTATAGCAAGACACATATTTCTGCTTAAGAAAAATTAATTCTATCTATGAAATAAAATATTATGAACTAATTAAAACTATTGCTTATACTAAACATACACTTATTTGAGAAAATTTTATTGATACAATTTATACATTTTTCGATATCATTATTAATCCATATGACTAAATTTCTATAATTAGACTATTAAGTATAAGCACCCGATTAATTTTTAGCAAACTAAATAATAAAAGCAATTTTAAAATTACTTAAAAAAATTATATAATATTCATATAATTAATACTGAGAGTCGAATGTTTCCAATATCATTAATATCAGAGTAATAAATCAAGAGAAAATAATCTCTATTTTTCAAACTCATATACTCCATAGAGCCAATCTCTCTCTAAAGGTTCGAATAATAATGTAAAATTTGTGCTATTCTCAAATTCATTTAGAAATAATGTTTTATTAAAGCTAGACTTTTTTAATAACAAGTATTCAACATTATTATCAATACAAAAATTATAAAATTCCAAATAAGTCCAATCTATAGTAGTGTTATAATAAATAACATCATAATCATATAGAAATGAATAAAAACTATTTTTAGTTTTTTGATCATTATCATTATTAAAATCATAAACTGCTATATTAGCCCCTTCTGGAATATTATTAATGATATATAAGACATTTTCGGCAAAGTAAATATAATTATAGCTATAATAAAATTTTTCTCTGGAAGCATAATAAGTGGTTGAAAAAATAACAATTAAAAGAATTAGAATTACTTTTATATCTAAAATCTTCTCAAAAATCTTTCCCCGTTTATGATTATGCTGAGAATTTTTATGTTTTGATTTAGAATTTTTATAAAATTTTATTATTTGAACTATAATCCATTCTAAGGTCAATGCTGCAAGAATAATGATGTGAGGTGTAAAAGTTTCAATGATTCTAGTATTAAAACAAATATACTTGATATTAGATGTAAAATATTCTATATTAAAAAGAAAGGGGATATAGAATACTAAAAACACAAAAATGAGGCCGATTTTTAAAGAGTTAATAAAATCTTGTGAATCTCTATCTCTTTTCTTTCTTCTTAAGAATAATCCACCAATTGCAAAAAAGAAAAAAAATCCAATTGTTCTATTCCATATTAATTCATCTAATATATCATAATGTAAGATTTTTTCAGTCGAATTATAAATAGTTAATAATAATGAAGAATTTTTAAAATAACCAGAAGGATTTAAAGTTATATTTTGAAAAAAAGTGAAATAACTTATAAAAATTTTAATGATATTATTGTTATATACTATAAGTAAAGATATAATATGAGGAATTAATATAATAAACATAATTAATAAGATTAGAATGATTTCTTTAAAGATTTTTTTAAGATTG
>JAEOTJ010000280.1 GCA_016839905.1 Promethearchaeota archaeon
CCGTATCTAGAAAATATCTTGACACCACCATTTTCGTCCCGTGAAATCAATCTTTTATTTACCGCGGAATGCTTCATGTAATAAACTTCTCTGAAGATTGCCATAATAAACCACATCTCCAATAAGGAACTCATTCTCTTCATTCTCATTAAAAGGCAAGTCATTTGAAAGAATATATATTTGCTCGAAAATACGATATAATACTAAAAATAACCCCTCGAATAAATAATAAAAACTATCCACGAGATCCTTCGGGCGGCGAATGAGGTACCTTATTGTTCCTAACTTCCGAAAAAACTGTAAAAAAATGTTTATAGCCTCATCATAAGTAAAGATCCATCGTAATAAAAAGTTCCTTGCCTTGGTCTCATGAAAAGTCACTTCTATTTTACGGGCATTTTCTTCAATGAAATGTATTGCCGACTCACGAATGATTCTCATCTCACCTCTATATTCTTTATCATTCATCCTATCAAATCGGTCTAAGGATAATTCTTTCTCTACCTTTTTAAAAGCTTCTTCCACATCTCTCAGGGTCCTATTTTTTTTATGATCCTTGAGAGATTCAAAAAACACCTTAAAGATCTCATTAAAATAATCATTGGAAACATTTTTCCACAACATTATTCTTGAGATCCCCTGCAAGGGACCAATGAAATAATCATTGTTTAATGTGATCAAATCAACAGCCAATTTTTAACACCTTCATTTTGAAAAAAGTTAGTTAATAACTAACTACGATATAAGTATTTTTTAATTTTATAAAACTTTATTTTTAATTTTAAAACTTCTATTTAAAGATAACCTTAAAATACCCTAACAAATTCCCAACAATCACAAATACAAGGTTGTAGGATTTATATTTTACTTTCAATGACCTCCTAAATACTCCTTCAAACTTATTCCATATTTCAGTATAAACGATTATTTTTTTTAATTTTAAAAAACAAGTAATAATTAGATTATCAATTAACTATCCTTGAATTAAGATGTCTGTTATAATAAAAAATTTAGAAGCGGCTATAATTGGCGAAAGTAATGCTCAATATAAATATAAACTATTTGCAGAACAAGCTAAGAAAGAAAATCTACTTGAAGTAGCGCGATTGTTTATCGCAATCTCAAATGCAGAAGGAATTCATATCAAAAATCATTTAAGAGCGTTAACTGTTACGACTGGTTCAGAGGTTACTAAAGATTTTGTAAAAATCGCCGAAGAAAAATTAAGAGCTGAAGTGAAAGATACAAAATCAAACCTTCAATCTGCAATTGATGGAGAAACCTACGAAACAAAGAAGATGTACAAAGAATTCGTCAAGAACTCAATAAAAGCGGGTGAAAATGTCGCCGAATTAACTTTTACTTTAGCAAGAAAGGCGGAAAAAATTCATGCGAAGATATACTCAAAATATCTAAAACTACTTGAGGCAAATAAAAACATAGAGGATAAAGACATTTTTGTATGTTATATATGTGGTAATGTGGAATTTGAGAAGGCTCCTGAGAATTGCCCTTGTTGCGATCATGGAGTTCAATTCTTTAAGAAATTTTGATTTAATTAAAATTAGATATTAACAAGGTTTTACAAAATGATGAGAAAAAGGGAAGAAGAACATGTTACAGGCGGAGAAAAGATCCGCAGTGTGATTTTAGGATTGAATGATGGTTTAATTTCGACATTTACTTTATTAATAGGGGTGGCGGCTGCGACATTAATATCTACAGGAGATAATACCATAGTTGTTTTAACAGGAATCGCGGCCATGGTTTCAGGTGCAATAAGCATGGGCCTAGGTGAATATATTTCCTCAAAATCTGAATATAACTATATAAAAAATGAGATAAAGAAAGAGAAGGCAGAAATCGAACTATTTCCGGAGGAAGAAAAAGAGGAAGTTAAGGAAATGTTTGTAAAGATGGGATTTAAGGGAGAGAATCTAAATGCATGTGTTAATACAATTACCTCAGATAAGGAAGTATGGCTTAATTTTCTCTTGAAGAGTGAATTGGGAATGGAAGAACCAGAGAACCCCGCCGTTGGCGCCATTCTCACGTTTATTTCTTTTGTATTTGGAGCGTTTATTCCCCTTTTTGCTTATTTATTAAATTTAGGGGTGACTTCACTAATAATTTCGATGATCCTATCCTTTACAAGTTTATTCATAGTAGGAGCACTCAAATCCTCTATTACAGGAGAAACTCGATTAAAAGGGGCATTAGAAATGTTAATAATCGGAATTATAGCTTTTATTGCATCATATTCAATTGGTATATTCTTAGAGCCCTGAAAATTAAACTAATTATTGAGTAAATAAATAAGATTAATCAATTTTAATTGCATTTAATTTACAAGCAGTTGTACATAAATGACATTTTACACAATTATCTTCTCGATCTTCAATGACAATACATTTAGAAGTAGAATCCTTATTCATTACCTCATAAATGCCTCTAAAACAAGCCTCTTCGCAAGAAAAATCCTTACACTGCTTACATTTACAAATGTCTATAAGATGGAATTTATAATTATCAAAGAAATCTCGGTTGTTATCTTTACTCATCATCTAAATCTATATTAAACAGAATTTTTATTTATTCATTTTTTAATGTTATCAATACTAGTATTTTGTCAAAATTAGATTACAACCCTTTAAAACTTTAATTATAAACTTGGAAATATCTTCCTAACTCAACATAATTGATTATTTTAAAGAAATTATGGGATAAAAGACTCTCTTTATTTGATTTTTCCATAAATAACTTTTACTGGAAATTCATTAGAGACTTTTAGAGTCTTAGGGGATATTTCTAATGTTAAGACCCATAATTCATCCGGTTTTTTAAATAATTTCTCATATAATTTGCTTACTTGAGTAAAATGATAAATATCTCTATTATCTATTTTAAACTTAATTTCCATTAATATGATTTTACCATTTTCCATTAAGATATCAATATCAGTTGAGTATCCCCTTGGAAAAATATCGCCATCTTCATCTATAATTGTTTTTCGTTCGATATTGGATATTTCAATATCTTTTAATTTTCGTTGTTCTATTAATAATTTTAAGACCATTTCTTCCAAGCCTTTTCCTGTTCGAGAACCCAGATTATCAATGGCATAACGAAGTTCAGTATAATTTGAATTAATTTGTACCTGTAAAGCTTCAAATCGTTTGTCCATAGCTTCAAATCGTTTGTCCATAGCTTCAAATCGTTTGTCCATAGCTTCAAATCGCTTGTCCATCTGTTCTTGCATTGCTTCAAATCGCTTGTCAAATTCCTCAATAACACGCCGAATATCATCTTTAGTTGCCACAACACCAGATAAGGCGGTAATTATGGCACCTTTAACCTCATCGTTTTCCCTTATTAGCTTTGGTAAAAGCTTTAAAAATTCTTCTTTTTCCATTTAACTCAAAACATCTATTTCTATTATATAAATGAGCACTCAATCTTTTAAATATTGCTGAAATATAAATAATATTAATTCTATCGAAATTATTACAATATCCAATGAGAATAACCGTATCTAGAAAATATCTTGACACCACCATTTTCGTCCCGTGAAATCAATCTTTTATTTACCGCGGAATGCTTCATGTAATAAACTTCTCTGAAGATTGCCATAATAAACCACATCTCCAATAAGG
>JAEOTJ010000281.1 GCA_016839905.1 Promethearchaeota archaeon
AAGATATCATGGACAGGTAATAACTGTCATTCCCGGAGAAAAAACATCTTGTTATAGATGTGTTTTTGGTGATACTTATGATAATGATTCAGGAATGTCCTGTTCTGAAGCAGGTGTTATTGGAATGTCAAATTTAATTCTCTTCAGTTTTGAACAGCACTTTGGACATTTCACTATTATGAGAATTCTCCAACATATCGATTATTTTAATGCCTATATTATTCAAAGATTTTCTTACTATTAACACTTCAATTAATTATCAAAAAATATATATATATAATGAGATATTAGGTATTTGGGTAATAATTGTTTAACTGAGAAAATCTATATGAGCACATTTCAAGATAATTACACTGAAGGTGGTTTAAGGAGGTTTCCTATACAAAATTTTATAACTCCTAATGATCCGTTAGTGAAATCAAAAGCTCAAGAGTTAAATTACAATTTTTTTAATATTATCTTTTATGTAGGTCGGCTTCCTTATAAATCTGATAAATCGAGTTGGCCCTATGCCAGTGATTATTGGCAATTACCTAATGAGACCATTAGACGTGGTGAAGGCGATTGTGAAGATCATGCTTTCTTATTATCATCTCTGCTCTTATGCAGTAATTATACAGCTCGTGTTGTACTTGGGGGTGTTTGCAACGGAGGATGGGGAGGACATGCTTGGGTTGAGTATTGGAATTGGGGAGAGTCACATTGGCAATATTTAGAAGCAACTGGTAAGGATCCCAGAGTATGGAATTGGCGAAAATGGTCGGTTGATGGATGGGTAGTTGAATCAGGATTTTATCCTAATAGCAGCTTTGCCGATTACTATGATCTAATATTCTCAAGTTCTATAAAAAAGGAAATTAATAGGCTAAAGTACCCTATAGATATTAACAATTTAGGGATCAGTTTTAACGCAGTTGAGGATTATGATAATAATTTTGAAAAACAATATTTCTCTAAATGGATAGAAAGCCCAAGAATCGATGAAAAACGGAACAAAGAAGTTATTTATTCAATTTTTATTTATGGACCTCAAGAATTAGGCTTGAAACTTTTGTCTGATATTAAAAATAAACTCAATCAAACACCAAATTTTATTAAAGGAGATTTTCATAGTTCATTACATACTTTAGAGAGACCTGCTTCTAATTATAATTTAATTGAATATAAACTACTTGACACGATTCCACCTATTAAACATCGAATTTATTTTTCAAGTGATCCCTTACCATTTGAAAAAACAGGTAATATAATGTTTGAAGGAGTAATATTCCTTTCAAGTGATAGATTTGATGATTTTGATAAAACTCGTTTATTAAATTTATTTAAAATCTATAGTTTTTTATTTATTTCAAAAAAACTCTTTAGATTGCCAATTCCATTTATAATGTGTATCAATAATGAAAGCCAAATAGAAAATTTGAAACTCAACCTTAGTCAAGTAATAGAACAATTGAATATTAATAGTTATATTTATGATAATGAATTTTATAAAATTGATTTTAAGGCCTATAAAGACATTTTATATAAAATTATGGAAGATCATGTATGGATAATGCAAAATGTTAGGGTGTTAATGGATCAGTCCAATCAATTCAAACAAGATGGAGATTATGATAAATTAATTGAGAATCTACAAAAAGTTCTCGAGATGCTTCCAGAAAATCCTGATATCGTAAATGAGATCAGTTTTAAAGTATGGCTTAATATGGGATTTGGATATTATAATAAACATAAAAGTACGAATGATATTGAATATATAGAAAACGCAATAATTTGTTATGAAAATGCTCGAGAATTTGATTTAAAAAACATTGAATTGATAACTCAACTACTCGAATTATATAAAATTAAATCAAAATTAGAAATCCCAAATGATATTGTATTATCAGATAAATTAAAGGAAAGAGAAGGAGATATTAAAAAATTAGAGAAAACAATTTTAGAATTAGAAAAAGATAACAGTAGGCTTGATGATAGTATTCAAAATTTAAAACAAGAAATTCTTGAGAAAGATGCAAAAATCGAACAAATTGAGCAAGTAGATCAAAGGCAAATTAACAAAATTACTGCTCTCAAGGATAAAATCTTAGGTTTGAAAGAAAAGATTATTCAAAATAAAAAAAATGAGACAAAAGATAATTTAATTCAGGATAAGGATCTTGAAATAGAACAATTCTTGGAAGAAAAATCCAAATTACTTCTGGAATTAGATGATAAAAAGAAAAAGATTGAAAAAATAGAATCCTTTATCATAGAATTAGCTGTATCTTCAACAGATCAATTGGACTTTTATAAAAAATTTATTAATTCATTTAAGAATATTATTTCAATTTTTGATAAAAATGATAATGAGTGATAAAAAAAGATGCCTGATATTAATGAAAGTTTTGAAAAATTAAAGAAACTTGAGAATCCTCTTGAAAAAGTAAAAAATATTGAAAAATCTTCGGGTATAACAGAGGAATTTACTAATAATCTTAATAAAAAAATTGATTTACTTCAAGTAAGAATCAACTCAATAAACGAAATTTCCTCAGAAATTCAAACAATTAAAAAAGAAATAGCAGAACAAAATGATTCTATACGAAAGCTTAATGTTACATATGAAAAATTAATTCAAAAAATAAATACAACAAGCGATACTAAGGGGGAAATCGATATTTATTCGTATAATATAAAAATTAAAGAACTAAATGAAGAAATTGCTGAATTAAGAAATAAAATAGTTGAGAAATCAAGAGTTCTTGAGAGCTCAAATGAATATCTTGAAAACTATATTTCAAAAAAGCTTAAATATTATAGTGAAATCCCCGATCTTGAAGATTTAGCTCTTTCAGAGTTAATTCAATTCTTACAAGATTGTACATCACTCTATAATTTAGCTAAAGAATTAAATTCAGAAACAGATTCAGAGATTTTAAAATTTTTAGATTCTATAAATTTTTACATAAGAAGAAAAGAAGATATTGAACAGCTTAATATTGATCTTGTTTCTGAAATATATTTTATAGATTTTTATCAAGGTTATAGTAAGAAACAAATTCCAGAAATTGTTGTTGAAAAACTTCAAAATGCCTTTAAAACTTTATGCCAGGCAAGAAAAGAAGGTATGTTTAAAAAACATAAGATTGTAGAATCTGTTGAAGATGGAACAAATTTCCTTAAAAAAAAAACAAAAGCATTAATAGAAAAAATAAGAACACTGCTTACAACTCATTATCAGCGAAAATATGATGGATTAGATGAGGAATCTAAAGCAAGAGAAGGTGCTAAATTAAGAATGAGAATCAATGCCGCAAAACAAAAAACTGAATACAATGAATTAGAGGTTCTAAGAATCTTAGATGAATGGGAAAATATGATTGAAAATGCACAAAATGTCGGTCCTGAAGATCAAATCTCATTTGATGCTCTTCTAAAAACTATAGAGAAATTTTTTAAGAAAATGAATTTCTATTTAGATAATTTTGAAATGTTTAGAGAACTGAATGAATATGTTCCAGCAATTGTGAAAGAGATTTGGGATAAAACGAAGAAAAGGTATTCATCAACTATTTCTATTCTTTTATCTTTTATATTAGAATTTAAAGATAATTTGGATGAATTCAAAGCAATTATTAGACTCATTCCAGACCTTAATGAGTATATTTCTGAAGATATCAATTTTCTAGATGGCTTAGAAATAGATGTTAATGATATTGACCAAGATATCGTTGATATTTTTTACGCTTTTGCGAATATCCTTTATCATATACGTGTTTATCTAGATGACATTTGGATAGAAGAAGAATATAGTACTAAAACGAAAACCTTTAAAACCAATGAGGTCATTGCCATTCTAAGCGAAGTTGGTAAAAGAATGCTTAGTATTTGGGGGGCACAACATAATCGAAGATTGAATGAAGCTATTAAAGAGAATTCTGAGACGCTAGTTCGCCAGTTCCTAGAAATGAAGGCGGTACCTTTAATAACTAATCCACGTCCTAATTCTAGAGCATTTTATCATTATCTCGATGTTGATATTTACTGTCCAGTATGTGGTTATATACATACAGTTGAAAAATTTTTACGATGGAAGAAAACTAATATAACAATGGGTTTTCTTATTTTCAAATTATTCATTAACATCGCTTTCATTGCACCAATTGTTTGTGATGTGATTGATTCAATCAAGAATAAAGACTGGCATAGAATAAATTCAAGAATATTTAATCCTTGGGGACCTCAATTTGAACATTTTATTATGTATGAAGTATATGAGATTACGAAAGATATAAATGCTCTTAAGGATAAAAAAGTGAATATTAATAAAGTTATTGAACAAATGAAAAGCGATTTCAGTTTAAAAGATATAGAAAATATGCGAGATAATTTTTACAATACATCGATAGCAAAAAAATTCAAAGAAGACCCAGAAGGATATTTTAGACACAAAAAATGCTTCCCTTTCATTTACAGGAGAATTAAATTTCCAGAAGAGAAGATCAAAAAGATTTTTTTAAAGGATATAAAATCAAACATAACTTTAAAGAAAATAATTGAAAAAAATTTATATGTAAGAGATGATGAAGAGGAACCACCTGATGATACTTATAATTACCATTTTCTATTTAAATCAAACCAAGAAGTTATGGATGATAATCAATTAGATGAAAAAATATATAACCTTGGAGGTGAAATTAAAGGTCGTAATAGATATCCTAAAAATTCTCCTCCTTTATCTCCATAATTATTCAATAAGCGCCATATTGTGAATCACATTTAAATTACATTTATTTAAAGAATCTACGAGGGTAATTATTTCATACATATCTTTAAAAAATGCTACAAGAACAAAGTTTTTCTTTCTCTTTCGAATTAAATTTATTTGTATAGTATGATCCAGATCTTTAATTTCTAAAGGTATTAATACTATTTTTTTAATATGTTTAAAATTAATTTTTTCATCAATTTTATATTTTCTATCTAAATAAACTACTCGAAGAAATTTCTCAAGACATTTTAAATTTAGCAAAATTTTTGAATCAGTAAAGTGTTCTAAGGGAAGATCTTCATTAATATCAAAATTACATGAATAAGCTACCAAATCTTGAGATTTCGGCTCTTGAGATAATAATAACTCATTCTTCCATTCATCAATTTTTTTAATATATTGATTAATAAGATTATCTGCATCATCAAAAGATGGTAATATTGACTCGTAATTAGTTTTTATTTCTTTTAAAATATTAAAGCTTTTGTTGAATTCTTGCATTTTATTATTTAAATTATTCAAAAACTGCTCTTGGTATTCTGAGAGCTTTTTATTCAAGTCAACCTTAAAAGAATCGAGATTCTGGGATACTTTCTGAAACTCATCAAAAAGATTTGATATATTTTCGGTTAATGAATCAAGATATTGTTTTAAAAATAATCCCATATTATTATAGACTTCTAAAAATCTATCAGTTATATCATTAAGCCCTAAATTATCAATATCATTGCGTTTTAATTGTTTAGAATTGTTAATTACTTCTCTTATAGATGATTTTTTATTTTTTTTAAGGTTATTTTCTATTATTTTATTACGGTCAACAATTGAATCAAATTTATTGAGATTTTCAGAATTTTTTGGGATTTTCCTACTATTACTTGAAATATTTTTTGTTATAGTATCCACTCTCTGGTATAAATCGTCTATTTTTGAAAACATTATGTTAGTCCGATGCATCAATTCATTTGCTTCATAATTATGTTTTAGACGGATTCTGCTAAAAATATCCTTCGAAGCGATGAAATACTCAATATAATCCAAGTCTTTTAATATTATTAAATTCTCTATAAAGGATTTTATTTTATCTTCTAAATTTGGAAATTGTCTTAAAATCGAATCCAAATCAATTTCAATTGGTTTAGTTCTAATTTTATACATATTATCATATTGATTTTCATACAATTCAATGGAATCTTGTCTTATAGTCCCTCCAATTATAACAGAGTAATTAACTCTTATTGCATGAATCTCATCTCGGAAAGAAGCAGTAGAAGGCATGCCTGGATGTGAATGAATTAACGAGAAGGAAACTAATCCTTTAGGGAATTCCTTTTCCTTTATTTTATATATCCTGGATTGGGATGTTCCATCAAAGGTAAAATCACCAGGAGTCCTTGATTGATTAGGTATTATACAGATAGGAAAATAAACTTCCTTTTTTTTTTCTAAAGTTATTAATATCCCACCGATTTCATTCCTTTCATCTAATTTCTCTCTAAAAAAGTTTAAAATTGCTCTATTAAAATAGAATTTATTCACAATATTCAATTTAGTTCAAATCCTATTATTTTACTATTTATTTATAATTTTTACTCTTTAAAAACCAATTCAATTTCTCTTGTTGAGATTGAAGTAATAAAATTAACTTTATCTAAATTATAATTATTTAAATCATTAAGCGAAATTAATAATCCTGCCGAAGCAGCAATGAGATTAGTAATAGGACTCGCTCTTCCTAAATCATCTAGTCTCCCAAAAGCACTACAAGAAAGAGTATCATCCACAGTTCGCTCTTTTTTCTCCTTTAATCGTGGTATACTATTCTTCTTTGCATAGGCCATCATTGCATTAGAAGCTTCGTTTATTATAACATTATATTCTTTATTCTCTGCTGCCAATTTCGCTAAATGGATTCGCGCCAGATTATTATCAAAGTTGAGGAAAATATATTTTTTTTTTGTATTGTTTAAATATTTTAATATTTCGGTTGGATCATTATGTATATCCGCAACAACTGTGTTAATTTTAACGGTTGTGGGAGTAAATAAATCTAAATTTTTAAAATTTTTATAATAATTATAAAAACTTTGTTTTAATTCTTTACTTTTAGATTTATTTATCCCTTTAGAATCATAAAGCTGTGTATGAAAATTTTCTGGTTCTATAATGTCCCTATCAAGGATATATAATTCAATTTCTCGAATAGGTAATAAAGATGAAACTAATACTTTAAAAGAACCCACACCCCCTGCAGTTGTCATAAAAGAAATACTATCTACCTTTCCAACGTCATAGAGCTTTTCTGCTTTTATTGAAAAATCAATAGATTTTTCTAATTCTTTTCGTTCAATATATAAATTATTTAAGATATAATCCATAAAGATAGGATAGATTGGATTATTTAAAGGTACTTTAAATGATAAATAACCTGTTTCACTTAATTTCATTTCTTGATTCGCAAAAAAGATTTTTGGTTCTTGACTAAAACCACCATATATGTTTATATCTACATTAACATCAATATTTTTGAGTCTATACTGTTGATGACCATCCAAATTCATTATTAAGTATTCAAGTGCTACGGCCCCTAGAATAATTGCAATTAATATTTTGCTCGGGATGGGTTTAAACTCAGGATATTTTTGAATATCATCATTAGTATTCTTGTTAAATGTTATTTTTGGATTTATTATTACATTATTATTTTCCTCCCATTTAACAATTAAATTTGGGGAGTTTGGGTTATTATTAATATGATCGAAACTAATAGTTGGACCATTACTTATTGTATTGAAAGCTTGGACTCCAATGTTATTAAGGGCAAGTTTGGCTAACATACAATTAGTATTTACCTTCTTAAAACCGAGCTTTTTAGCAACAATCGCTAAAGGGATTATTATTGAAGAATAAAACTCTTCTAGATATTGAATATCTTCAGACAGATTAGGTTTTATGAGATTTAATTCTAATTTCTGCAACATATCATGCCTATAAAATCCACATGTTCGTGAAAAATTATAAATTTATTAACACCTCATTAATATTGTTTTTTTCTTATTGTTACTCATTTAATTCTAACTCATTATAATCTCTTTCTAGGGTTTCATCAAATTTTTCTTTTATCAATTCCTTATCATTTATGGTAATTGACAGAATATTTTCATCGTTGGGAGGAAAATAGTTATTATTTTTTTCATAACCTTTCTTTGTATTGTTTTGCCATAAATTCTTTATTGTATACCTTATGCCCTTATCAACTGGAAGGCTAGATAAATAAGATTCTCCCAGATCAGTATCAATACAAATACTGGCACCCCTATCATTTATTTGAGGATGAGATAATTGTGCAGGCTCTAAAAAAACTAGTTTATGTTTTAAATGGCTTATTTTTAGTTTTACGATTCCTCCTAGAATTTTAATGTCTTTTATGTTGTTTTCTTTTAGCTTAAATCTTATTAAATAGACCATTTTTTTTAGTTTAGAAATGCCACTACCTCCAACTTTGCCAATAATTATAAGATACACATAATTTCTTTTTATAATCTTAAAAAGTAATCTTTCTTTTAATAACTTCTCTGAAGATGTTATTTATATCACCATCTCTGCTATATTAAAGCTCCGCCCAAACTAACTCCCAGAATTATATGGTGTGTTGAAGATTTTCGAGGGAATATATCTTCTAAATTTGCTTGATCAAGATCATAGATAGTGAAATTTTCTCTATCAATATTATCCGCAAATCGTTCTAAACCTTGTTCTTTTAAAGCTTCCGCTATTCGAGTATAATTATTAGTTGTAAAATGTTTCATATAATCATTGTAAGTAAAATTTCTATTGTAACTTGCTTTGTATTCAAATTCTCCCAATTCCCATTCCTCATCTTGATTTGCGAAAATTAATTCAATAATAAAATCCATAGTATCTATATTATACACACCTCTTCTTTTTTCTATATTGCTTAATTTGTCTCTATTTCGTTGATTTTTTCTTTCATATGATCAACGTTCTTATATAAATCCTTTATAGTTCCTTTTAATTGAACGAGAATACTACCTAGATCTAATATATTTGGTTGAGTAACTCCATCTTCTAAATAAATTTTCGATATTTTTGGGATGTGGAATAAATATGGTTTTTTTTGATTATATTTAGTTAACTTCTGTTCAGATATAATAAAATCCTCAATAATATCGAGCGTTTGATAAAGAATGAGCGATTCGATTAAATTATCAATCGACTCTAAAATTATATCATTATTCTCAGAAAACTTTTCTAAGATATACTGTGCAGACGAATCAATGATTTTACTTTTCCTTTGGTTAGAATTTAATACTTCTTGACCATTATGTGTGATGTAAATAGAATGATCATTAGCACTTCCTGTGATGACTATTGAATAATCAATTAAATCATTTTTAAAATTACAATCATTCCAGATATTTTCGTTAAGAGTTTCGATATTTGTGTATATTAAGGAATACCTTTTTGGTATATCTTTTAAAGCTTCATCAATTCTCGAAATAGTTTCAGAATAGGATCCTATATTAAATGAAAATTT
Organism: Promethearchaeota archaeon; assembly: GCA_016839905.1. The sequence continues at coordinate 9,312 of JAEOTJ010000281.1, forward strand.
CTCTTGCATTCTCAGCTGTTTGGGGATAATACAAATTGGGAAATATATATTACCATCTTTTTCTAAAGTTAGGACAAATCCACCTATTTGATCATTGTCCTTCAATCTCTCTATAAAGTAATCTAAGATATCTCTAGAAAAATAATAGAACCCCTCGTCGATACTCAACCACAATCTCTCTCACAAATGAAATATCCTTTAAGATATTTCGTTTTGTCACTTTTATAGATTTTGTAATAATTCTATATAATTAATAAAAAGATAGATATATAACTATTTATTAGTACTTGATTAAATGATCATACACCTCGTTACTTTCAATTCTTCCCGACAGAATTCCGAATAGGGGGATCAAGTCCAATATATATCTGCAAAAGGCTGAAAGAAAGATATCCTGAAGATATATCCTAAAAAATGCTTTTGGTTCTTTTTTTTGCCGCCTGAAAACGTACCTATTGTCGATGAAAGGACATAAAAGGATTATATTTAGAAGGAAAAAGAATGTTTAATTCGTTATAGCTTAAATATTTATTTCTCGAAGAGCGTTCCTAAATTACCATAATTTCATAATTTTTAGATGATTTATGTGTTATTAAAGATTTTTTAGAAATTATTATTATTTCTGAACATTTGTTCAAGAAGATCAATAGTAAAATAATTTTTAAAAAGATAGCAAAGGAATTCTTTGAAAAAATTGAAAGTTCTTTAAAAAAACCTAGTTTATTATATTTATCTCTTTTCTCTTGGTTTTCTTCTATAATAAGCTTTAACATTTTGTTTTTTTTTTAATTTGTTAATCATCTTTTTATTTATCTTACATCAAATCTTTCTTCCAATACTCTCACGATTAATTTAGAAGAGGTTCTCAGACCGTGAAATCCCCATATATGTTTAAGTTACATTTTAATGATACTAAATACAATTATAGGTTAAAGAAATTATCTCAATTAGTCACTTTTTATTACCACTGGTAGAATTTTATAATTTGTCTATAGGAGGATTTTTTTCATATAAATAGAAGATTTTTTAAATACGGTTGAAAGAGTTTCTTAAAAAGGGTGATTCCTGCCACTTAGCCTCAATTCGAGGCCTGAAAATAAAATAGGGGGAGGAGGGCGAAATCAGAGTGTAATTTCTTACACTAACCAAAAGACAAAAATCCAGGGTG
>JAEOTJ010000282.1 GCA_016839905.1 Promethearchaeota archaeon
AAAAAATATATTCAATAAAACCTGCTCCTTTTGATAATGGATTTCTTGGTGAATTCAAGATGGGAAGAATTTTTACACTCCCTTCAAGGCTTATTAAATTTATAGAAAAAATAAGTTCAATTATAGCATAATTTATAAAAATAAAAGCAGATATTTGGACGATTCTTCTTGTAAAGGTAATTTTTTGTTCTCTTAGATTTAAATTTCTATTTCTTCTATAACTCATTATATCTTTAAAAATAATTACTATTTAAAAAAATTAATTCTTCCTTAGATTACTAGCAGAGTTTTCTTATTTTAAGAGAATTGTTTCTAAATTTCTTGGAGCTTTCGTAGCTTTACGTAATTTTTTATGAATCATGGTTGAAAGGGATACCGTTTTACTCTCTTCTCCGTGGTTAGTGATTACCATTTTTGGTCTTGGCTGAATTCTACGTAAGAATTGTGAAATCTGACTTCTTGAAGAATGCCCAGAAAATCCTTCTAATGTGAAATGTTTTAATTTTAATTTTACTAATTGAGTTCTCCCTTTAGAGTCAACATATTGGAATTCCCTGAATCCCCTCTGAATCCTACTTCCTAAAGTTCCTGATACTTGATAAGACACAAAAATTAATGAACTCTTATCGTCAGATGCAAGAGCTTTTAAGTATTGTACGGATGGACCCCCTATAAGCATACCAGAAGTCGCTAGAATAATTGAGGAACCACCTTTGATAATATCAAGTCTTTCTTCATAAGAACTAACTGTAGTGAAGAAGTCGCTTAAGAAGGGATTTTTTCCTTGATGTAAAATTTTCTCTCTTAAATCGCTACTAAGAAAATCAGGATTTGCTGTATGTATCGCAGTTGCTTCAGAAATCAACCCATCAAGAAAAATAGGTACTTTATCAATTAATCCTTTAGAAATATATTCTTCTAAAACAATTATTAATTCTTGAGCCCTTCCTACTGCTAATACTGGAATTAAAACCTTTCCACCTTTTTTAATAGTTGCTGTTAATATTTGTCTAAGTTCCCGTTCCGAATCTTGTCGGCTGGGAATTCTATCTTGTGGTCCTCCGTAAGTGGATTCTATAAGTAAACTCTCAACTCTAGGGAATTTAACAGCAGCTTTTTCTAATAATCTAGTTTTTTGAAATTTGAAATCACCGGTATAAACAAAATTATATCCGCCTTTTCCAAAATGCAAATGAACCATTGAAGATCCTAAGATGTGTCCAGAATTATGAAGTGTTAATTTAATATCTGGAGCAATATCAGTGACTTTTCCCCATGATAATGGAATAGTATGCAATACTGTTGACTTCACATCTCCCTTTGAATAAGGTGCAGGAGTGCCTTCCTTTTCACATATTTGAACAAAATCCAATTGAAGCATTGTGGCTAAATTCCTTGTAGGTAAAGTACAATATACTGGTCCTCTATATCCATATTTATAAAGAAAAGGAACAAGACCACAATGATCTAAATGGGCATGTGAAACAATTACGGCATCAAGATCTCTTATAGAAAATTCGAATACGTCAAAAAAGGGGAATTTATCATTTGGATTTCCTATATTTAGACCACAATCAAGTAATACGTTACTATCTTTTGTTTGAGTTAGGATACAAGACCTTCCAACTTCTCTAAAACCTCCCAGTGCAGTCAAACGAATGGTTAGATTATTAAACATCATAGGGCGGTGTATTCTTTTTCCTATTCTTAATAAGATATCTTTTTGTGTTTTACGTTCTTTTTTTAACATATTTCTTATTAATTGTATGGTTCTGGAAGGTAATGGGGGAGTTCGTATTGTTTTAGGTTGCCAAAATGTATTTGTACGTATTTCTTTTAAATTAACACCCTTTTTTCCAATAACTAAACCAGGTTTAACAGACTCGATAATCACTTCTCCTCTTGTATGATCAAATTCAATTGCAGACATTTCTGCTTCTTCACCTATTAGATTTCTAATGTATGCTTCTGTTTCTGAAGGATCCATTCTCTTATCTACATTCCATCGAAAAACAACCCTTTTTCGCATGATTTTTGCGAGGTCTTTTAAAATATTAGAATCCTCAATAACTCCCACTTCCGAATTTTCTGAATATACCGCAATTTCAGGACCTTCAAATTCTATCCTCTTAACTTTTATTTCCGGGGGTAAATTTTTTATAATTTCCTCCTTAATTCTTTGTAATTCTCCTTCAAAACTCAATTTTGTACTTCTCCTTTAAATTATTATGTGTATTTGTATCTTAACCTTCTACTTTTCTATTAATCTTTAGAAATTTGTAGAAAATCCATATATTTGAATAAATTGTAATTATTTATTGGTTACATTTTTTTAAATAATTAGGTTTATACTATACATCTCTTATATGAGTTAGGATATAAGAGATTAGATTATAAAATGAAATTTTTAAATTTCTAATTTAATATTCTTTTTATTCAATAAAAACTTTGTTTTTATTTGATATTAATTACATTAATCTTTTTTAAAAATAAGAATTAATTGGAAATATGGATAAATTAAAAATTGGTGCTATTGCCTCTGGGTCTGGTAGTAATTTTGAAGCAATAATTCAATCAACAAAAACAGGAATTTTAAAGGATAAAGCTCGTGTAGAAGTCTTGATTTGTAATAAAGCTGGAGCCTATTGCTTGGAAAGGGCAAAAAATCACGATATTCCCAATTATCTAATTGAAAGTGATAAGCATGAAGGGACTCGTGAAGAATTTGATCAGAAAATGATTGATGTTTTGGAAAAATATGACTGTGAACTTATAGTTCTCGTTGGATACATGAGATTTGTAAGTCAAATGTTCATTAAGGCTTTCAATGGCAATGTTATGAATATACATCCGGCGCTTTTACCATCATTTAAGGGAATGCACGCCCACTTAGATGCTTTAACATATGGCGTTAAGGTCTCTGGAGTTACAGTTCATTTTGTTGATCCTAAGGAGGATCATGGGCCGATCATCATTCAACACGCAGTTCCTGTCTATGACACGGACACTAAAGAAACTTTAGGTCCAAGAATCCTAGAATGGGAACATAAAGCTTTTCCAAAAGCAATTGAGTTATTTTGTGATAAAAAATTACATTTAGATGGTAGAATAGTTCGCATTGATGGAGAAGTGAAATTATAAAATATTATTATAATAAATTAATTATGGGAAATGATTTTTTGATGCGCATTCTGACCCAAACTGAGATTGGTATGGCTATATCAATTATATGAAGAAGATCTTGAGTAGCGAAAAAAAAATTCATTTCCCACCCTTTCTTTTAAATTAAAAAAACCTAAAGTTTTAATCAAAATGTTTATAGGTTTAAATAATAGCCTATATAGTAGTTAAAATTTTACTAAAGAAAAAATGCCACGCCGAAAAGAGATATCAGAAATCTTAAAATTAATGAAAAATATCCCCCAAATTAGGAATATTGGTTTAGTTGGGCACATAGATCACGGGAAGACAACTTTATCAGACTCTCTTTTAAGCGAAGCAGGTTTGTTATCTCCAGATATCGCTGGTGAAGCTCGAGCATTAGATTATCTCGAAGAGGAGCAAAAACGCGGCATAACCATGAAATCTACAAATATTTCCTTATATTATGAAAAATCTCATGAGAGAGAAGAGCCTTTTCTCATCAATTTAGTAGATACTCCAGGTCACTTGGATTTTAGTGGTAAAGTTACTCGCGCTTTACGGTTAATAGATGGAGTGATAGTCGTAGTAGATGCTGTGGAAGAGATAATTTCCCAATCGGAGACGGTTATAAAACAAGCCATTCAAGAAGGCGTTAAACCAATACTTTATATTAATAAAATCGATCGTTTAATTAGAGAATTAAGATTATCAGATGAAGATATAAGGAAAAAATATATTAGGATAATAAATTCCTTCAATACACTTATAGAACGTTATGCTAAGCCACCCTTTAATGAGGAATGGAAAATTAATCCGGCAGCGGGAAATATTGCATTCGGTTCTGCGCTTCATAAATGGGGGTTTACATCTAAAATATTAGAAGAAAGTGATATCAAATTTAAGAATATTCGAGAGAGATATAAAAAGGAAACATATGCAGAAAGAAATTATGAAGATCTACCAGTATATCTTCCCATTCATAGAGCAATACTCGAGGCCGTAGTAGATCATCTCCCAAATCCTCTTGAAGCTCAGAAGTATAGGATTAAAAAAATTTGGGATGGAGACCTTGACTCGGATGTTGGGAAATCAATGGTAAATTGTAATCCTAATGGTCCATTAATTATTTGTTTAAGTAAAGTCCAAGCGGACAAGCACGGGCTCATCGCAACTGGAAGGGTCTTCTCTGGTAATTGTTCTAAAAAGGGAGAGGTCTTTCTTTTAGGAGAAAATCAGTATGAAACAATTCAGCGCATAGCAATTTTTATGGGACAGAGAAGAGAACAAGTTGATGAGATACCCGTCGGAAACATTGTTGCGATAGAAGGAATTAAAAAGGTTAAAAGCGGAGAATCAATAGTGGATGCAAATTTTATTGACAAAATGGTTCCATTTGGTAGTGTAAAATATGTTACAACCCCAGTTGTTACAGTATCAATTGAACCTGAATATTTAAGAGATTTAGACAAGATGAAGGGAATTATTGAAAACTTATTAATAGAAGATCCCAATCTACATTTTGAAATAAATGAAGAAAACGGTGAATTTCTTTTATCTGGAATGGGCCCATTACATTTAGAAGTAATGGCAAATGAGATTGAGAAAAGAGGCATTAGAGTTTCTGCCTCTGAGCCCAGAGCTGTCTTTAAAGAGTCATTGAGAACAGAATCCTCGATCATTTCGGTTAAATCTTCAAATGGTCAAAGCAATTTAGACTTGAAAATTGAAAAATTAGATGAAAAGTCAGTAAGATTTTTTCAGAAACAGGATTATAAATCTATAAAACCTGCGAGCAGGATAAAGGAAGTCTTAAAAGAAAAGACTAATTTATCAGACTTCGAGAAAGAGAACTTTTGGATGTGCGATAATGATCAAAATGTTTTAATTTTTGAGGGTAAATCAGAACTTAATGATTTTAATAGAAAATTAATATTAGAAATAATTGAAAACATTCATTTGAATGGCCCTCTCTGTGGAGAGAAATTAACTGAGATTAAATTAACCATTAAAAACTTAGACATATCAAAATTAAATGAAGAGGTTGCATTTACAGAATTATCCACGATGTTCTATAGTGCCATTAAAAAGGGTTTAAACGAGGGAGAACTCATATTAATGGAACCTATTTATCATACTATCATTCAATTACCTCCTGAATATATTAAAAATACTCTTTCTTTACTATCCAAATTTTCTGCTAAAATTAACGAAGTGAATCAAGAAAACGAGTATCAAGCAATGTTGGAAATTTACATACCTGTTAGAAATTCTATTAAATTTGCTAAAGACATAAGATCTATCACATCTGGAAAAGCTTTTTGGCAAAATGAATTTCATGCCTTTATGGAAGTTCCCGCACATGAAGCTAAAACGATAATAAATAATTTGCATTTTATTAAAGGGCAGGTATGGTAAAAAAAGAGATGCGCCGCCCGGGAATCGAACCCGGGTCGCTAGGTTGGGAACCTAAAATTCTACCACTATACTAGCAGCGCTTTTGGCAGAGCAATAGTATGCTTTAAAATTCATAAAAGAATTAAAATCTAATGATATAAATAGAATAGAACAAGTATCATTTGTGTGACATTTAGTATGACAGATATCACACATTTAAGAATTATGAGAAGAAAATCTAAAATCCTTAAAATGTTAGACATACCGTATGCGATATGTCATACATTGAAAATTAATTCAAAATAATCCTTATCAAAATAATATGAAGTAATTATTTTTGAATGATAATACTCTTTGATTAATAGTGCTATTAAAATAGAATTTAGAAGATAAATTATATGGGATTTATTATGATTGAATATATAATTCTTGCAGTTTTACAAGGTCTTGTCGAATTTTTACCAATATCATCTTCGGGTCAAACAATGATCTTCGCGATTAATGTTTATGGAATCTCTCCAGAGGAGGCTTTTAGTTTAGCAATATTTTTACATTTGGGAACTTTATTTGCAGTAATTGTAAGATATAGAAGGGATTTTATAAAAATTGGAAAAGCTTGTCTTCCAAATAAATTTAGAGTTGATGATATCGATAGAAAAAAAAGGAATTGGTTAATTATTGCTACTATAGCAACTGCAATAACAGCTTTACCACTTTATTTCATATTTAAATTTTTAATAATTCATGGGTTTACAGCTTTCGAGGGAGATATCATAACTTTGATTATTGCTGGATTGTTACTTGTTACTGGTATAATTTTGCTCAAGACTAAAAAGGATTTTGGCAGGAATACTTTAGAAGATGTATCTGAAAGTGATTTACAAAAAGATAGTTTTTTATCGGGATTAATTCAAGGAGTTGCAATCTTACCCGGTATTTCACGCTCAGGAATTACTGTTTCAGCAATTCTTCTAGAGGATTATGAACAAGAGGATGCTTTAAAGTTAAGTTTTTTAATGTCCGTTCCAGCTGTCCTCGCTTCTATCGCGGTAGATATCGTATTTGGAGAGGGATCTGTTTTTGGAACCTTAGATCTCTTTACAATTATAGTGATTACAGCGGTAAGTTTTGTAGTAGGATACCTCACCATGGAAGTTTTACTTAAATTGGCTCAAAAGGTCGAGTTTGGTTATTTTTGTATTATATACGGTATAATTGCTTTTGCTATAATCATACCATTTTTATTTATTCCTATGAGTTCTTAAATTTCAAGCAATTTTTTAAAATAACTAACGAAGACATTCTCAATATTTGGTATCCCTCTAAAACCTGGGAAATCGTTTAAATCTATTAGGTAATACATGTCCTTATCAATAGGTTTTATTAAATCAAATCCAAAGATTTTTAAATTTAATTCTTTTCCAAGCAAGTGAGCAAAGTTTTTTATCTCATCTGTAATTTCAAACTCTTCCCTTTCAAGTGTAGTGGTATCAATATTCTCGGGTTTTTCTTTTAAGAAAATGTAGATCGGATTTTCTCTCTGAATTGCAAAAACTTTATCGCCAACAACATATATTTTCCGGTCGATACCATCGCATTTAATAAATTCTTGAATGTAGACATCATAATAAAGGAAATGCTTGTATCTCTCGCAAAAATAATCAACATCTTTATCAAGTTCCCTAACAAGAAAATTAAATCGCATGTATTTATCGTGTTGATAATGGCTTTTTATTACAAGTGGCAAGCGATTAGATGCCCACGCTTTAAACTTATCAATATTTAATAAAGAGTGAGTCCATGATTTAGGCATCAAGAAATTATTCAATTTATTAGAGTATTTTTTAAATACTCTTCGTAATGCTTGATCTAGACTTACTTTGTTTTTACACATTAATACAGTATCTAAATCATGTAAAGTAGGGATATTATAAAGCTTGGCAAAATGGAGCAGGTCAATAGAGCATTCACTTCCTACTTTAACAATGAAAAAATCCACATCTTTAAAATATTTTGGTAAATCTTCTAAATCTAGAAAATCCGTAGTTGGATCGTGAAAAATAAATTCAAAATCTTTAAAGTTTTTTAATTCTAATATGATATCTTTTAAAACATCATGTTGAGTTTTGGCAGAAAAAAGAATTTTTTTTCCCATAATTAATTGAGTGTATTTTTAAGTTTATAAAATTAGCTAAAAATTAGAAATCTTTGAAATTATCCCGACGAAAAACGCGATTATCCCGTCTATAATTATGTCGTAACCAGAAAAATGATTGAAATCGA
>JAEOTJ010000283.1 GCA_016839905.1 Promethearchaeota archaeon
CTCCTTGTTATGTGAAGTTTTTTCATGTATTTAAGAGCAGAAAAAACCTTCTTGAATGGGTGTAATATCCAGGTGATATGAGAGGAGACAGCGAGAGGATGCCAAATTATTTATTTCGCCATAAATATATCAGTTATATTAATTATATTCCCCTATTATCTATTAGGTTCATCAATATTTCAATATCGTGAAAGATAAGGATGCTTATTATTATTATTATTATTATTCTCCCATCTTTGAATTCTCTTTATTTAATTTAATTCTCTTACAGACGAAAAGTAAATTTAAATAAATAAATACTCATTTACTATTTTGTAAAATGAATTTATATATATAAATAAAAACATTATGTCTGGACCAGAGAAAAATAAGAAAAATGATATGCAAATATTAAAATATAAAAAAATTATCTTAATTCAATTATTCACAATCAGAACAACGTGATTATTCTCCTTTATTCAACAAAATGGGATATTTTGATGAAATGCTCCACCAATTGAGAATTACGATAGTGAGAAGAGTTGCGAGAGCTATTATGATAGTTAAAGGTGCACCATAACCTTTTTTAAGATTTAGTTGATGAAAAAACAAAATTAATAAAATAGAGAGGATTTTTTCTTGAGATCCAAAATTACATTATAAAGTATTAAAAATGTGTGAATTTAAATGAAAAATCTAAATAGTTTTTTATCAGAGGGAAGAGAATGGTTTGACCGTTATATAAAAACCATTCATGAATACGCTAATAAACTACAAGAGTCTGAAGAGTGGCTTTCCACGACACTTAGGAGTATAGGGGATGCTGTGATTGCAACAGATATTAAAGGTAATGTTACCTTTTTAAATACTATTGCCGAATCACTAACAGGGTGGAAAAAAAAAGAAGGAGTAGGAAAACCAATTGGAGAAATATTTAAGATTATTAACGGGCAATCCCGTAAACCAGTTGAAAATCCTGTAACACAAGTCATCCGAGAAGGTGTCATCGTTGGTTTGGCGAATGATACAATTCTAATATCGAAAGAAGGAAAGGAAATACCGATAAACGATAGCGGTGCACCTATAAAGGATAATGATGGTAATGTTATGGGTGTAGTTCTGGTATTCCGAGATATTTCCGAGCGAAAGAAGTTAGAGGAAGATTTAAGCGTTGCCTACGATGCAATAAGTTCTTCTATCAACGGTGTTATTATAACAAACCGAGAAGGTAAGATAACATACGCCAATCCCTCCTTTATTAGAATGTTTGAATATAATAGCAAGGAAGGCGTGCTCGGAAAGACCGCTTCAGAGTTATTTCCCCACGAGAAAATCCAGAAATTTTCCGATGTGACTGCCATTATCGATAAAGTTAAAGGTAACACGGAAGAATTCGTAGTACGCCGAAATAACGGTTCTGAATTTCCAGTCGAGGTTTCTAGCTCGATTGTTACCAATAAAATGGGGAGTGAAATCGGAAGGATGGCATCCTTCAAGGATATTTCCGAGCGAAAGAAGTTAGAGGAACAAAATAAAAATTACTCTATAAAATTAGAGATTTTAAATCAAATAATCTCTGTTGGACATATAGTTGAGAGCCTACAGGGGTTATTGGATGCAATCTTAGATTTAATTTTAGATTTAACCGATTTTGATGGTGGAGGCATTTATATCTTAAATAAGGAAGAGAGAGTAGCAGAATTATTAAATCATAGAGGTCTTCCTATGGAATTTGTTGAAGCGGTAAGGAAATGCCCTATTGATCAAGAACCGTACACAATTCTTTTTCACGATAGCCAACCAATATTTTCGGAAAACTGGGTAAAAAATGATCCAGTTTTTGCTGAGAAGTCTGGGTTCTTGGCGCTCGCAAGCATCCCTATATTTTTAAAAGATGATGTAATTGGAGCTATTAATGTGGCTTCAAAAAAGCGGCACTTTTTTTCAGATTTCGAGAAAGACATACTTCAAACTATTGGAAAAGAAGTGGGAACTATAATTGCAAAAATGCAATTAGAAGAAGAACTGATAATTCATAAGATCCAACTTGGAGAAAAAACTGGGGAATTAAAAAATGCTCTTGATGTTCAAAAAGGATATTTAGATCAGATTATTAAAGCTTCTCAATATAAGACGGAATTTATGACTTCCATGTCTCATGACCTAAGAACCCCCTTGAACTCCATAATTGGTTTTACAGATTTACTCTTAGAACAATCCTATGGTTTACTAAACGAGGACCAATTAGGATGTCTCAAAGATGTTCAGGACTCCTCTCAGTTTTTATTGGAAATGATTAATAAAATTTTAGATATTTCCTCAATTGAAACGGGAGAAGTACATTTAGAATATAAGAAAATTTCATTAAATAGTTTAATTATACAAATTTCAACTTCAATAAAACCCATGTGCCTTCAAAAAAACCTCGAATTTAAAGTAGAGAGTATCAAGTCTGATAAAATGATTAATGTCGATCCGATTAGATTTAAACAGATTCTTTATAATCTAATAACTAATGCGATTAAATACACGAATAGGGGAAGAATTACTCTTGATATCAAGGAGGATAAAAATCAGTGGACCTTTAATGTCATTGATACAGGTATTGGAATATCAAAAGAAGACCAAAAAGATATATTTCAAGGTTTTAAACGAGTAGATTCTTCTTTTGTCCAATCCGTTCCAGGAATGGGTTTGGGATTATTATTAGCGAAGCGCCTTGTTAATCTTCACGGGGGTGTTATAAGCGTGAAGAGTAAATTAAGGAAAGGAACCACTTTTTCTTTTATAATACCTAAAAAATGATTTAAAGAGGATGAAAACATGAGTAAAAAAGTCTATGTTATTGAGGATAACGAAAAAAACATGAAATTATTCCGCATGATCCTAAAACAAATACCCAATATAGAGATTCATGAAGAAACCAGAGGGGATTTGGGATTGGAATTGATAATATCTGGAGATCCGGATGTAATTATTTTAGATATTCAACTCCCTGAAATGAGCGGAATTGAAATCTGTAAAAAATTACGAGAAATAAAGAAATTTAAGGATATACCGATAATTGCTATTACATCCTATGCCATGAAAGGGGATAAGAAACGTATAATGGAAGCGGGATTTAATGAATACATGGCAAAACCAATAAAGGTAAAAGAATTGAGAGAATTAATTCAAAGTTATTTAAATTAGGTTCCTATATTTCTTTTAAAGTTGATAATTTGGGAAAAAATTTTAAAAGAGGGTTCGATTATGAGGTTGCAAGTTAATATTTATTTCCGATAATATTTTTAATGATGTCATTATCAGCTAATGCAAATTGGCTTCTATTCAGCTTAAAATACAATGAAAATCTTTAAATATCATAAATAAAATGGTTCATGATTTAATTACTCTCCACTCCATTTTTATCGTCAACCTTAAGCTTGATATTCATTAAGATTAACTTGCAACCTTATAGTTCGAATCCTTTTCTTTTATAAGATCTATAATTTTAGATTCTATTCAACTTATACCTTCTTTTCTTAGGTTTTTTATGAATTATAGAGGGGGATTTGATCCTATTTTTTCAAACCAAATTTTCATAATCATATTTCATGAGGAGCAGGAGTATTCACTTATAAAAACAAGACTTGAACAATGTTTAATGGACCTGACGGGAATTGAACCCGTGGCCAATGAAGAGAAAGTTAGACGATCATAAAAAGGGATTTAGGGAGTTCTTCCCATTTAAGGCTCATTTTCAAGACATTTTTACAAGTTTAAAATGACAGACGGGACATTCCTCCCAATCAGACCCAACACTCGCAGTACATTTAGGATTCGGACAAGGAAAGGATTGTTCCTTCTCTATTTGCTCTTGCTTGAAAAGTTTGCTTGCTTTTTTGGCCGCATCAATGGATTGTAGTAACTTCTCTGGTTTAAAAAATTTTTCACATTTAGAGCATTTATTCGTCAAATCTTGTTTTAAGATGATTTTTCCACAATTAGGACAAAATCCTTGACCGTCCTCTAATATGCTATCTAAACTAATTTCCCTTGTTTCACTTATAGAGACTATATTGATGTCCTCATAATTATCAGACCCATTTATGATATTAATTAAGGAATTTATTCCTTCCTTTGATTTTATTAATTTATCAGATGTTACTATTAAGTTTTTTAAATTATTCTTAGCTATACCAAAGTCCCTAGCAGTCTTTATAAAGAGCTTTTCTATTAACATCTCAAATTCTTCTTGAATTTCTTGCCAAATTAATCCCATTATCTTTAATTCATCTGCAACTTCTTCAGCAATCTTATCAAGTTCATTAATACTTTTTTCTCCAACTAAGTTTTGATTAATGAATTCCTCTAATATCCTATCCTTAATTAATCTCATCGTGGTGGTTCCAATTATATCTTTTTCATGGAAAAAGAAAGAATCTTCATCACCATCTTTTTCCCTAATAAACATGAAAAACCCTAAATTATTCTGCATTAATTTATCAATAAAATAATCTAATTGATAAGATTTCAAGTGGCAGAGTTCAATGAATTGTGATTTATTAAGCTTGTATCCTGAAAATTTTGATAAGTCAATACTCTTTATGTCTTTTTCTTCTTTAAATTCACCTTCTGATATGGTGATATCTTCACTTAATCCCTCTTTATCTTTTAAGAGGTCGGCTTCCAGTTTCCAGTATTTATACGCAAAAATATCTTGCCCTAGAATAGAATTGTAAAACATGTATAATAGAGTATAATATAGGTCTCGATTTTGTTCAATGAGGAAGAATTTTTCCCCGATTTTTAAGATTATTTGAATGATGTGGAAGCATAGAGATTCTGGAACTCCAATTTCCTTGTAAAATTCGATTAAAGGTGATAATTTCGAGAGATTCTCGTGTAATTCATTGATGTAAAAAAGGTTTTCTTGCGCTCCATAACCTTCTTCGGTCAATTTTGTCTCTCCTTTCTGTGTTATGAAATATCGAGTTTCTTGAATATTTTTATCAGAATAAATCTTTTTTTCAATATTTCTTTGGTCTAAATGTGATTTAAGATATTTGGAAACCGTTGATCTGCTCAACTTACATAATTCTCCTAATCTTGTAAATTTTTGAGGGCCAAGGTTTTTAAGAATAAATAGAACGCGTTTATCATTATCTAATTCCTTTAATATATCCAAGATTCTCTTTTTAATTTCAGTAGATACATTCCAAGTTGTCATATGTATACTAATAGAAATTTATATATAAAAATTTATACTTGAGTTCGAACAAATATTGTTTTACATTAGTTATGTAGGAATCATTTCGAACTAATATGAAATTATTAGACTCTAAACAATTGCTAAATCATTATGTCTAATTACTACAATTATATATTTTCATTGCTTCTACTATAATAATTCTAAAAAATTAAGTTAAATATTTTAAAAAAAAAAGAGATATTATATGCCAATGGAAAATCCAAACTTATTAGAAAGAATAAAAGCAATTGAAAATAGATTGGAAAGAATAGAAAATCGGCTTGAATCGATGGAAAGTTTGATAGGGCGGCGTCCTCTTAGACCTGGACCAGATCCATTCCCCGAACGAAGACCACCGGGTCCCTTACCTGGCCCTGATCCCCTACGTTTTTAATATTTAAAATCAAACTAAAGTTTGACTAAAAAGATAAGAATATTTAATACTAAACGGATCAAGTATCACTTAACTTAACTAAAAAAAAATAATATAAATTATAAAAATTAAGGAGGTTGATGGAATGACACAATATCGTTTCAGGCTGACTGGAGTTCCGCCAGACCAAGCAATTAAATTAATCGAAGTGGATCCCAATCAGAGCATAGCTGAAATTAAGAAGAACGTGCAAAAGGAATACAAGTTAAATCCAATTTTGGCCATTCAATTCATTTTTAAAGGCAAAGTTTTACCTGACAATCTCAAGTTCGCCAAGATAGGAATTCACCCGAAGAAGGACGTCATTACGGTTATGGCCACGCAAGCAGGTGGCTGTTAAGGAGTTTTAAAATTTTTTTTTTTTTTCATTAATTTTTTTCAAAATCAATCCATTCCTCAAGTTTAAGTCAATTTAAATTATAAATAAAAATCCATATAAATGCAGGAAATTCAACGAGTTTTTTTTGAACTGATTTTTATCATTAATAGTATGATACTTGAGGTGAAAATCATGCTTAAATTGAATTAAAAAGAGGATCATAAAAAGCTAAAGAACGCGAAGTATTCCCAATAATAAGATTAATTTTCTAAACTAAGGTACTATTAATATTTATATATCACTCTTGCTTTTATATTAATGAGAAAAACCTACGATTAAAGACATCTCAAGTGGAAAATGGAACACTTCAAGGTAAATGAGCACCTCACGCTCAAGCAGGAACATGAAAAGACGGTCATTTATGTTGCTGGAGAGAGGTTTCGGCAATGTGCAGTCTTGTTATTAGAGATCCCCGTGGAAGAAATAACCGAGCTAAAAAATATAGAATCTATAGATGAAGCTGCCCAGCGTTTGACGGAGTCTGAAGATTTTATTGAGGGAACTAACTATAATATTCCTCCAGAAGTGGAATTCTGGGGGCATTGCTCGAATTTACAAGCATGGGCAGAGTTTGGCTATGATACCCGCCTGCTTCATCGTAATTTAGCGTTTCCATTATTAAAAGCACTAGTAGATGCCGGAGATCTCCAAGCAAGGAAGGTCTTTAAAGAAGAAATTATGAAAAGGCTAAATTCACACTGGCGAGTGTTTTATTATTTAATTGACCATTGGTATGTTCAATATTTGGATGAAGAGGAGTTAGAAGTGATCTTGGAATCTACAAGTAAAGACTTAATTTCTTTCATATATTCAGAATTCTTTAATCATATCATAAATGACCTTCTTCCAGAAATCGGCGATCAATTGTATGAGAAAGAATTTAAGACGGTAAGAGTGCAAATAAAGGCTTATTTTAACGGAATAAGAACCACGTTAGAAAGTAAAGAAAACCTTGGAATTTACAACTTAAGATATATTTTTAAGATTCGGCAATTGTTGGATGATGCTCTCATTCATGAATACATTGAACTTCTTGAAAAAAATTACATAAATCAACATAATAAACCTCTAATCAATATTGATTTACAATATTCTCATTACACAAATTCATCATGATCTAATTGCTAAAACCGATTTCGTGAAATATTTTTGTAGCGAAACCTTTGCTAACTGTTAAGAATCTGAGTTCTTTGTCCTTATTGAGCGTGAATTGTTTTAAATTTGTCATTATTTGAGGTATAATTCTTTTTTTATGGAAGTCTTGATTTGTGACAAACTCAAAAACTCGCTTTGATGTACCCTTAATGAAATTTAACTGAAAATGTGTGCTAGGACCATATACACCTGGTGCATCGGAAAACCTCACGGTATTTATATGAAGACTATCAAATTCCAACCATTTAATTTTAAAAGTGGGTTTATTGGGAATAGAGAAACAAATCTCGGTTTCAGAGATTTTAAATTTCCTAGGTTTCGACCAACCTTTCATAATACCATAGAAACACAAAAAGGAAAAGCCAATTAAAGTCCAAATAATTAAAACTAAGATTGGTACTACATTAGGATCCATTTTTTCTGTAGGATTGATAAAAAGCATTACTGTCACCCAAATAAAGAAAAAAACAAAACAAAATATGCAACATAGAGCTTTATACAAATCTTTTTTAAACGAATCAATGATTTCGATTTCTTTCATCTTTCTTTATATCTTATATAAAGTATAATTTCAAATATATTATAGAACAGAATTTTATATATTGTTTTATATTTTTTTCCCTCCCTCATTTATATTATCATGGAAATGATAGCATTTTTATAGTAATGCTGTAATACTATTAATTGATATGAAACCTTAATACATGACTCCTGCCGCACCCTGGATTTTTGTCTTTTGTTTAGTGTAAGAAATTACACTCTGATTTCGCCCTCCTCCCCCTATTTTATTTATAGACCTTGTATTGAGGTCAAGTGGCAGGAGTCACCTTTTATTTAAATTATATTAAAAATAATAGCGGATTATTATTATAATAAGAGTTAAAATAATGCTAACTTGTTTTTACATATTGTTAATGCTTTACTTGTATTATTTTAAGAAATAAGATTAAATCTTAATGAGTTCAATTTCAATAAGACTTTCAATTGTTCGGTGTTCTTAAAAAAGATTTAAATAAAAGAAGTAAGATAATAATAAACAAGTTGGCACAGAGAAACATTCATCCATTCAGATTACTTTTTTGTGGAGTTTAAATTGTCATCTCATAATTAATTGATAGCAATAAATTACCCTACGCGGACCCATATAAGCCTAAAATTTTATATATGATTTAAATCATATTTAACAAGATAGTAAAATAATCCGAGGAATAAGAATATGCCGAAATGTCCTATTTGTGGGAAAGTCTTGAGAAATCCAGACTCCCCAAGCCATATCAATTCCAAGTTCCATCGAGAGGCGGTAGAGAAAGGAGCGAAGGAGCAAGTAAAAGAGCCTGTCAAAAAGGACATTACGCAAGAAAAAAACCCCGAGACGTCTAAAGAAGAAATAATTGAGATCCCCGAATTTAAAATAGGGGATGAAAAATCGGAAGAATATGACTCACAGCTATTTAAAGAAAGTTTGCTGGATGCCCAGAATTATCTTAAAGTAAATGAGCTTGAGTTCCTCAAGAGATTTGAAGGAGATGTGGTAGATTCTCTGGTGTCCTTTCTAAAGACAGAGGATTATCAGGTAGATTTTGAGGATTTACAGGACTTTTTTCATGTAATAGATCTATTTCTCTTATTCTTATCCTATGAAGATGTCCAATCCCTGCTCTATCGATTCAATCAAGATGACCTAAAATATGAGCTAAAACATAAGCTCCAAGACATTGATATGGACTATTTTGCTACTACATCTTACGGGTTTGACCTGGCAATCCATCTTATATCACAATACCTCAGTCAAAAGGATTTAATTGAGTTTTTAATTAATTTTGATGAGTTAGAAGATATTCTGGAAAAGTCCTATTATGAAGTCATTGATGCGGACACTAACCCAACAATAATGGCAATCGAACAAGCATTAGCTTCAGGATTAAAAGATAAGGATCAAGAAGTCTATAATAATACCGTTTTAATAATCAACAATAGCGGAGCGTTCTTTGAACATCTTAAAAAAGAATTGTTAAACACGTTTCGGGTTAACCAATTCATTACCCTTAAGCTGGTTGCTAATCGGACTAATATATATGTAAAGGGGGAGCTCTTCAATCAATGCAAGTATTTATTATTAAACATTCAAAAAAGTAGAATACCTGAGTATGATTCAATAGGTTCCATTGACGAGGCAGTAGAACGCTTAGATGCCTCTATGCATGGAAGGGAGGGAAGACATAACATAATTGATCCTGAGACTGAGTTTTGGGGCCATTGTTCGAATATCCAAGCATGGGTAGAAAACGATTATGATACCCGAATCCTCCATCGTAATCTTGCATTTCCATTATTGCGAAAATTAGCTCAAGTAGGCGACCCCAAAGCAAAAAAAGTCTATAAAGATGAAATTTGGACCAGGTTCAAAAGTAATTATGCACCGGTAATACAATATATATTCGATGGAGATTATCTAAATGCCCTTAACAAGACGGAAATAAATGCGTTAGTGGATGAAATTAATTTAGATAAGTTGGTAAGTTATAACTACCGCCATAAACAAAACCTTCTGTTAAAATTTGCAGCATTAGGAAGCATAAAAGCAAAGAAACTTTTATCTGCGGAGACGAAGAAGCAACTTCAAACCGCCAAACTAACAGAGATGCGGGGACTGCTCTCAAGACATTATTATACTCATTTAGCAAAAGACGACATAATGATGCTTTATAAAAGGTTCTTAAAGCAGAAAGATAAACCAGGCAACGAGGAAGTAAAGATTCAATTACTCGGAGATTTTGCGCGATTAAAAGTAGCTGAGGCAAAGCCTCTCCTAAAGGATCATATCTTAAAAGCTCTCACAGAGCAGAGAACGACTGCTCCTGCACAATACCCATATTATCGATATGCTCGACGTCATTATCAAAGTCCTGCTCTTATGCATTTAAACGTCTTTACTATGCAAGAAATAGGAGAAATCTGTGACTCTTTCCTTTCAGACATAACTCCTAATCAATATAATGAAGCTGTCTTGAATATAATCAGTCGTTTCTCAGATTTGGGCGTGTCAAAAGCAAGAACTGCCTTTAAACAGGGATTAATTACTACCATTAAAGAGGGGCAAATCAGCACATTAGAACGTATAGCGACTGCTCATCGCTTGAAATCCTTCACAGAAAAAGAAATTATAAATATATGCACAAATATTGATTTTGCTGAGAGGTTCTCTGAAAATCCTCGAGTTACTCTCTCATTATTAGAGAGGTTTCAAAAATCTGGATATGATAAGGCAGATGCAGTCATTAAAGAGAGCATAATAGGTGTTCTAAAGAATCCCAATGAGATCAATATTAATCCCGTTCTGAATAAAACCACGCTAAAACATGTTACTAATGAAGATATAAAGGGCCTATTAGAAGCAAAAGATGCAAAATTAGTGGAAAGACTGCTTACCATACTTCAAACCACTCGTAATAGCTCCCTTAAACCGAAGATCGTTAGATTCTTTACGATGGTGAAAAATATCTCAGGAAAATTACTTAGTCAAAAAGTCAAAGAAGCCTTAATCGAAACAGACACGACCGCATTCCATGCTCTCCTAAAAGCTAAGGTTTTATCCTTATTATCTCCAGAAGATAAGGAATTTTTGTATGATCATCCGAAATGCAAACTCAGAAACTTTGTAGTAACGTATGAAGGGCATGAATATACCCTCGATTCTCGGTTTAATATGGATTTACGGAATAAAGGCATAAAGGACATAACCAAAGTCAAAGGATTAAACAGTTTACCTAACGTGCAATCATTAGACCTACGAGATAACCACCTTACTACTATTATAGGGATAGGGAATCTAACTAAATTAAAAAAATTACGATTAAGAGGAAATAATTTCGCTCCCCGCTTCCTTCAGCATTTAGGCGCGCTAGACAGATACGGTAATGCAAGAGATCCCCAGAAATTTGTGAGATATAGTAAAGGTTTGGAGGAAGGAGGAATAACTTACATATCCGTAGGATCTAAAAACTTGGAGGTTTTTGGAGATGAGCTGGTGTTAAATAATGAAAGAATCAAATCTATTGATGAAATTCAGGGCCTTTCCAAAATAAAAAAATTAAGAAAGTTAGACTTAAGCCATAATCAATTAAAGAATGTAAAGGGACTTGAAACTTTAACATCATTGGAGGTATTAAATCTTAGTCATAATCAATTGAGTTCTACGGAAGGGCTTGAAGGATTGGTAAATCTACGAGAGCTTAGACTATACGGGAATGGAATCATAGACTTTCCCGAACGAGAGCATTTACCTAAACTCGAAGTCATTGACCTTGATACACGACGTAAGGTATCAGATCGAGTCTATTTGAACTATCTTATAGAATCGTTAAGTATGGAGGATATAAAGCAAATCTGTAGAGAGCATGCGATCCGAGGATATTCAGGTTTAAGGCGGGATTACTTAATTAGATTCACAATGGATAGTCTTGCCGAAGAGGAAATTCGCATGGTCATTTCTAACCTCGAAATGAAAACCATTAATAAAGGAATTGACCTGGCGTTAAAGAAAATTGAGCATAAAGATCGTGAATATGTAGAATCTATACGGATTGTGAATCCGCGCCAGAATGAAGTAGAGATTAAATTTAAAGGATTTAATTGGGAAACCGAGTCTTATCTCTCTATTACTCCTAAAACCATAAATAATCCAGAGAGAGATTGTGATTGCCGTATCGGGAACAACATGGGCTTCTGTGCTCATTTCTGGGTGGGCGTTATTTTTTCCTTGAAAGCAGGATTCTTTAAATTATCAGACTGGACATTGACGCCTCTCCTGCCAAATCTAGAGAAACGATTAAGTTCGTTTAAAGTCATTACTGACAAATCAGGTAAAAAAAGATTAATTAATGAAAAGGATAATTCTGCCTTTCTTATTGAGCATCTTAACTCAAGAGTCCATGTGCTTGACGCAGTATTAGGCAGGTTCGAACGAAGGCAATATTATTGGGAAAATAAGATAATTACTTATTATCTGAACACAATTAAAAATGTCAAGATTGCTCCGGAAAAAAGTAGTTTAGTTACAGCCCAATTAGATAATCTGCTCGTTAGGTTTAGCGAAAATATGTTTAATAAATTTGAATTAGAAAAGAAAGAGAAAATCAAGCTCTCAGGTGAAGTCAACTTAGATACGTTTCAAGGGCTTATACTTAAAAGCGTTTTTGTAGAGGGTACTACTCCTAGGAAACGAGTAACTGTATTAAAAGGAAAGCAGACTAAGGTAGTTGAAAAAGATTCCGAAGAAGAAGGAATTAGGGGTAAAATACAATTAGATTTGAATACTATTAGAGATGAATTACGTGGGCCTTGGTGGCATCATCTTTCTACAGAGAAGTTTATATTTATCCAGAAAATACCCGTTATCGAGAACTATCATGTTAATAAGGATGATATCCTTATCCATAAAGAAATAAGACCAGGCGATAGATTTCCAAGCGTGAGATATCATATTGTCCGAGAAAGAGGCACGAAACAAATAGAGAATGCAGATGTAAAAAGATTATTGATAGAAAAACTAGTAAAATGGGTGGAACAACACGAGTCTCTTCCCCCGGATGCTAAGAATGTAAAAGAATATAAAAATGGTAATTTTCAGATTAACTATGCGCCTACATCAAATGTAAAATTTTCGTTATCAGTAAATCCCAATTTGTATGGAGTGGATCGAACCTTCTTTCAAAGAGATTCTCGAACCGTTAGCGCCCCGCCTGAGATGGAAGAGCCTCGATTTGGCGCTCCCTCTATTAATCAATGGATGATTGAAAGTGAGTCTGATCCTAACAAAACATATACTGTTACTAAACACTCGGAATTCAAGTGGTCCTGCACATGCCCCCATCATATATTCCGACGTGCCGAATGTAAGCATATTCGTGAGGCTATGAGGCGACAAAACAGAATTTGAAACATTCAGCTCATACAGATTCAAGAAAAATTGGTAAATAAAAAGAAAAATGATTTCAACAATCAAAATACAAGAGAATTAAGTATCTAACTTGAAGTAACTTTACGATTTAGATTTATTGGAGATAAAAGGATGAGATAGACTTTAAAAAATCAATTGGAAGATTTACATAAAAAAGATTTAAGGCGAGATAACATTCCCTTTTTACCATTCTCTTCAAAGTCATTTATGATAGGACTCATATTATTGTGATTTTCACAATCATCACATGTACCTTCTTTCTCACATTTACTCTTGATAAGTTTAATATCACATAAATATTTTTTAAAATCTTCAAATTGATTAACTTGTCCTTTAAAATTTTTTAATTCATCAGAATATCTCTTAGAAAAGATTTCTGCTATTTTATGGATTGTATGTTGTATTTTCTTTTAATTAGCATTAAAAACACCGACAGAGAATGGTTTTTTTTAATAGGATTAACAGGAGAAAAAAAACAAATAAATAGACAATTAAAAAATTACCGAAATTAACCCTGAGTATGAAGAAGCTTGGTTTAAAATGGGTTATTCCTTAGATGATTTAGAAAGATACGAAGAAGCTCTTGAAAGTTATGATAAAGCGCTTAAAATTAATCCAAATAATCCTGATACTTGTTATAATAAAGTATGTTCCAAAGCTAAAAGAGGGAATAAAGAAAACGCAATAAAGTTTCTAAAAGAGGCAATTGAACTTGATGATGAAGCAAAAATAGATGCAAAATCCGATAGCGATTTTGATAATATTAAAGATGTAAAAGAGTTTAAAAATTAATTAGAGATAAGAATTGAATAATTTAAGATTTTATTTTTATTTATTCTTTATTATCATCAATCTATTCTAATAATGTTGGAATCCAAGCTGAATTTCCTTTTTTTATTTTATATTTGTTGAATATTTCTATGTGAATATTTTTTAAAAGGGAGAAATACTTCTCTCCATATAAAACTTTTCCTTCCTCCATAGCAAATAAACTTGTACAATGTCTTTTTTTTATCATTATGATAAATTCATCTGGAGTAAACCCAATCGGTTCGATGGGGTCAAAAGTTTTTATCAAATTAGAAAGTAATTTCGCTCGTTCATAATAATTTTTTGGTAATTTATCAGAGATCACAATTATGTCAGCATCGCTACGCTCGTTAAAATCACCTCTTGCTAAAGAACCATATAAAATAATACATTTAGGGGTTAATTCTTTGATAATATTCTTACAAAACTTTTTAATGCCATAATTGATGTTTTCTAAGTAGTTTTTCATTTTTTGATACCTTTAATAAATTTGATTATTTTTTCTGCATTTTTTAAAGCTTCTTCGGCAATATTTTCATCATGATATTCAAAAGGAGAACCTGTAGCGTGGGCATTAGGGTATCGAGATGGAATGTAATGTAAATCTAAAATTTTACAAGCAGTTATTATTGAAGAAATATCTATATTTTTATTTTTAAGTTGATCTATTAATTTTGTCAGTGAGTGACCAAAAGGAGTTAATCCCCAACCATATAATATAGCCTTTAATGCAAATTCGGCTGCTTGCTGACATTTAAAACAACACCAGTTGTAAAATCCATTATCTTTATCGACTATAGCTGATTTAGATGTATTATCTGCTTCATTCATCCATCTATTATATTCATCGTAATCAAACATTTTATTTTGTTATTTTTGGATTTTAAAAAGATTCTCATAAGTAATATGTTTACTATGTTATTATAATCAATTTTTTAATAAATTTTTTATCTAAAATTTCTAGTTTTTAATAATTCTTTTTGTTTGATAAATTTCTATTATTTTATCTCATCCTTTTATCTCCAATAAATCTAAATTGTAATTTATAGTTTAGATGAGATAGACTTTAAAAAATCAATTGGAA
>JAEOTJ010000284.1 GCA_016839905.1 Promethearchaeota archaeon
AAAGGCATTATTGGTGCTTCTCTTAACACATCTAAATACATTTCTTGGTCATCTATCGAATCTTCAAAAGACATAATACAACCTCTACTTCTTATCTTAATTAAAAACCTTTAATTTTGGAATAAACTTAATAATCTAAACATTTTTTTATATTAATAAAGCTAGTATGTATAATGAGTTAAATATTTAATTTAATTTCTACTCATTAGTTAAAAGTTGAATTAATTATGAGTAAAAAGAATTATGATGATGATGAAGATGAAGAAGATGAAATAGATTTTTACTCGGAACCCTTTGATTTCCTAAAGTTTTTTTCCGATCCAAGTAAATTATTTAAATCTAAAAAATTTAAACATTTATTTAATGAAATATTTCATAAAATTCTTGAAAATTTTCCACAAGAATTAAAAAATCTTTCACCAGAAGAAATTCATAAAGAATTGATGAAAAATAAGGATAAATTTATAAAAGGACCTTTCATGGCAGGTTTTAATATAAACTTTGGGCCAGGGGGTAAACCAAGAATAGATTCCTTTGGAAATATAGGATCAAAACCATACTCGGGTAAACCAGAAGTAAAAGAATCCAGAGAACCACTAGTAGAAATTAGTGAAGAGGAAGATCAGATAATAGTTATTGCCGAAATGCCGGGAGTTACAAAAGAGGAAATTGAAATTAAAGCATCCACTCACTCCTTAACGATTTCAACAAGTTCAAATAAATATGGAAGAAAATATTATAAAAATGTCGAGCTTACATCTGCGATAAATAGTGATAAGTGTCGTGCGCAATATAGGAACGGAATTCTCGAGATCAAGCTTCAAAAATTAAAGAAAGATCTTAAAAATATAGAAATTGAATAATAGGTAAGCCCTCTTATCTCTTACTTTTTTTGTACCATTCAACTTTAAGAAAGTGAATGTGACTTAATTACTGTTAAAAATTATAAGCTCGTCAGCTAAAATTTGCCTGATAATGGATTTATCACGCTCGCTCACATCACCGTGTTGCTTGATAATTTCATTTAGGTATATATCAATTCTAAATTGGTGAGCTTTGACCTTAATTAATTGCATGTTACTTAATATATAAATTAAGTTACCTTAAAAAGTCATCTTTGTCCTATGATATTTGTGAAATTAATTAAACTAATGCGCAAGTTTTATAATTGGAAAGAATTATTTTTTTTTAATAATATAGATATTTTATAATATATCTTTAAATGCGCAATATAATTCTTAGTGCTTTTCGTCGGATTAACGTCGGAAGCTAAAATTAAAATTCATTTATTAATGTAAAAATAATTTTATCATAAAATCGTATAATATTAAGATATATAGTTGAAAATCGATAGGTTGAGTCCAAAAAACTGAAAAAAAATTAACAGAAAAAAAAAAAATAATCAAAAAATCAAGAATCTTCCAATCTTGAAGAATCCTCCATCCTTCTCTTTCTTCTTTCTTCTCTTTTTTCATCTTTTCGTATTTTTTTTTCTAATAATATTAGTTTAATCTTTAATGGCTCTCGATTTACAATATTCTGTAAATCTTGTGAAAAACTACCGAACTTTTGTAAATCTCCTTCCCAAACTTCATTTTTTATTTCAAAATGGAACCTTTCATTGAAAATTTGGGATATATTTTTTACAATTTCTTTAATGTGTGATTTAGTTGTTTTTTTGACTATATTATCCTGATCTATGCGCTTAATGCTTACGGCAACAACAACAATAAGCTCTTCAGTAAAATCTAGTAGAATCTTATGATTCTTGAATTTAATATATTTTAGCTCGTCTTTAAAACATTCATCTGTAAAAGAAACGATTGCCGAAAGAAAACCCGAAATTAAATCTTTACTGATTCCTTCTTTTTTAAAATCAGTGTAGATCTCCTCGAACAAGCAGATCCCGGATTTATTTTTTAATATCCAAATGCCATCCACTAGTATACTCTGCATTAAATCATTCTAACGGGTTATTTAAATAAATCTAAAAAAGTATTATAAGGTTGAGAATAATAAAAAGAATTTAAAAAAATTATTAAAATTTATTTATTTTATTTATTGAGTCCTTAAAAGAGATTTATTCCCCAAGATCCTTTTTTTCCTCAAGAGGCGCATCTTGTTTTGCTAGTTCCTTAATCTTTTCATTGCTTTCTGGGGCAATTCTTTCTGAAAGGATTATTTTTATTTCTTTTTCCCAAGACCAACATTTTGAGAGTATAATCAAAAAGAGGTATTTTCTAAAATAGATCTAATAAAAATTTTACCTTATCTTGGATTTTTGGATGATCTTTAGTAATTCTTGACAATATAATCTTGGATAGCTCTTTCTTCTTCTGATAATAAATTTCCATGAACTCTTCTTGCGTGATATTCGGATATCTCATCATTAATGCCGGATCTCTTCTATGGCATCCACCTCTCCGCATGCAACAATATGATATGGAACCAAAACATACCATATCAGTATCCCAATCATTTTCTTTAGAGAATTTTTCTTTTATTTTTACAAATTCTTCTGGTGTAATCCCTATTTCCTTTAAAGTTTCATCTCTTCTGCATTTAAATCCAAAAGTTAGTGAAAATCCTGGTTTACAACAAAATGTTAGGGCTCGGTAGTCTCCCCCCATACAGATAGGCACAGGAGCGTTTCCCTCCCATCCGGGTAAATCTCTGAGCTTATCTTCCTCTAAATTTAACATATTTTATTGATCTCTTATCCTCGTCTAAATCTTACTATCCGTAATATTAAATGATCGACTTTTTTTTAATTTTCCACATATTTTAAATATAAGACTTTTAGATCATCGAAACAGAATTTAATTTAAGTAAAAGGAGGGCCCGATGCGGGAATTGAACCCGCCTTTCCCCGGTCAAATCATATTATTTGATCCTCTAGGGATTCACAGTAGGGAATGTGGTGAAGGTCACCAGATCCGTCCCCAATACTAACCATTGTATAAATCTCAGTAATACCAAGACTTTCTATACGAACCGGGCCATTGTATAAATCTCAGTAATTTATTTAGTACTTCTTACTAAAAAAATTTTATTCAATTTTTCATTTTTTATTTTCTTTAACAACTTTTATTAAATAATTTAAAAACTGATCAATTGCATCTTCTAAATCTCCTGAGTTATCTACTGTAAAATCAGCCTCTGGAAATTTAGGATGCGTTCTTGCCCTTTCAATCCGCTCATCTAGGAGTTTTCCTTTTTCTCTTCCACGATCTTTTACTCGTTGCAATGTTATTTTGAAAGGAACTTCAATAAATACTATTTTTAAATTCTCATATAGCTTTCTTGCTTCTTTCACAATTGTTCTGCTAACATTAACGATAACTGGATGACCTTTCTTTAACCAATGATCAATCTCAATTGGAACTCCATAATCTAAATGGTAAATATGCCATTTTAGAGCAAATTCTCCTTGCTTATCCATTTTATTGAATTGCTCTTCGGTAATAGTATAATTATCTTCAAATTCCGAGGGTGGTCTCGTGATATATCTTTTAGTTAGGAATACTGACATTAAATTGCTGGGGTATTTTTTAATCGCACCCATGATTATTGAATCTTTTCCAGATCCAGAGTTTCCAACTATTAGAAATAATGTTCCAGGGAATTTTTTTCTCATATTTTTCTCCGTATTAAAATATCAATTAATATATTTAAGATCACTTAACATAATTAAAAAGATTTTTAAGAATATATAACGATATCAAACATGCATTTAAAAAATTTAAAAATAATAATTTGAAAAAAAAAAATTTTATCAATGAAAAATAAAATAGATAAGGGAAGCCCATTGTCTGATATTCCAGAAAGCTACCAGAGATATTTAGATGAGATATATACAATTTCGAGAAAGAAGAAAGGAGGCTGGATAAATAATAAAGAAATTTCAGAGAGATTAAATGTAAAACCTGCGAGTGTATCTGGAATGTTAAAGAATTTAAAAGAAAAGGGTTTAATTAATTGGGCACAAAGGAAATCGATAAGATTAACTACAAGAGGTAAAAATATCGCAAAAAAACTAAATGAAACTCATTTATTATTAAAAATTTTCTTTGGAAAAGTACTTAAAATAAAGGATGAGATTGTAGTGGAGAAGATTTCTTGTGAAATAGAGCATCATATTGATGAAAATGTAAAAGAATCTCTAAAAAAATTTTTAACAAACTATTTAGATTAAATGTAATTATTTAGTATAATAAATAATAATATTGGAAAAGAAAATGTCTGATGAATTAAATAAACAATTGGCAATAGTCCATGAATACTTTAATGGTTTTTCAAATTTTATTGAACTGGATAATTTTAGATCTTTTCTATTATTTACTTTAATTAGTCAAGTTCCATCAAATTTAATGACTCAACTTGGATTTGGAGGTTCTAAGGGAATAATTAACTTACCATATAATCCAATATTTAAAATTTATTATCAGAAAATAAATTTATTTTCAGTTGGATCATTAATTATTTATCTTAAGTCAGAACCTCTCTCAGAAGAGTTTATAATAGAAAAAGATGATCCAATATTTGACGATTATTTGAATAGTAATGAGAAATCTTTAGCATTTAGAGGAAAAGAGAAATTTTTACTCCCTAAAGTTAGTGATTGCAGCTCACTTGATAAATCTGAATTAACAATTCAAGTGGATGATTTATATCATTCATTAGAGAGTTACATGGCAATTTCAGAACCTAATGTCTTATTTGTTTTAAATGCTAATAATGACTCCAAACCCGATTTATTATTTGCTTTTAACATCTTACCTGAAATGCCTGGTAAAACAAAAAAGAATATCTTGAAAATTGATATTTATTTAGATAATGAACATAAAACAAGAGGCATTACTTATTTAAAGAGAGAAGAAAATTTTGAATTAAATTATCTGCAAACTTTAAAAGAAATTAGCCATGCGGACTTGTACAAATCCGCTTTTTGTTTTGTTTTGCACATAAAATCTTTAAATAAACCTTTTTAATGAAACTCTTCTTTAAAAAGAGTTTTTATCGGTTTTAAAAAGAAGATTTTTTGATTTTAATCAAAAAGAGAATCTTAAAAATACTCTCGTTTGTAGTAATATATATTGTCAGTAGATCAGTAATTAAATATTGTTAAATTTTGAGAGTTTTTTTCAATTTAATGTGTAATATTTTGATAATAATACATTATATTAATTTAAATTGAAAACTATATCCATTTTTGATTGAAATGGTAATTTACCAATAACCTTTAATAGCATTTAAAACAAAGAAAAATAAAGAATATCTATTATAAAAAATTACAAAATTGTGAATTTAAAATGAAATCAAACACAAAAATAACAATCTTGCTAATCTTTGGGTTTTTCTTAGCAGTTTCAAGCATCTCTACGATTAA
>JAEOTJ010000026.1 GCA_016839905.1 Promethearchaeota archaeon
AATTCCTGAATCCGTGATAAATTTTATTTCGCGTTCTTTTGTATTTTCAAGTTTCTTATCCCATTCTTGCTTCTTTTCTTTAATCTTTTTAAGGTAGTTCTCATCAAACATTAAATAATCACGAAATTTTATTATAAATTAATTTTTATCTAACTAAATATAATTATTATAAACAACTAAAAAATTTAATCTTTTAAACTCAGTTTAATTATTTGACAAAAATTGTGTAAAAGTGGATTCTAAGATTTCAATCAAATATTTGTAGTTGTATCTGAATTTATTACAATCTAGAGATATAATATCTAAATTTATTATCATCAATCTGCCATGCATAAAAAAAATCAAAAGCTTTCTTAGTATCCCATAGATTCTCTATATTTTTAATTCCATTGTAAAGATCCGTTAAAAGTGTCTTATCACATGGAGTTTTTCTATGTGATGGATAGAGTTCAAGATCTTTTTGTTTTTCACATAATTTTATCAATTTAGAAAGAGTTTTTAGAACTTTTAGTAAGAATTTTCTCTTAGG
Source organism: Promethearchaeota archaeon (assembly GCA_016839905.1). The sequence continues at coordinate 530 of JAEOTJ010000026.1, forward strand.
TAAGAATTGATCTCCATAATAAGCTACATCACTTGTAAAAAGTTCGTCTGTACTTGTAAGCAGACATATAGAACCGGAGGAATGCCCGGGAGTATGAATTATTCTAACACTTATTCCTCCTAAGTCAAAGATATCACCATCTCTTAATGTATTAATAACTTCAGCTGGCGGAATTGAAAAGTTTTTTTCCTCATACTTTTTTACAATTGCGCATGGAGAATCTTTTAAAAATGATAGATCATAAGGTTTCAAAATAAGATGTACTTCATTTTCATGAATGTATACTACTCCAAATTCCTCGTTTCCTAAAATATGATCCCAATGGGCATGAGTATTGAAAACTAATAAATTTCTTTCACCTATTAGCTCATCTACGACTGGTTTTAGAGGATATAATCCACATCCGGTATCAAGTAAAAGAGCAGTATGAGTTCCTAGAAGTAAGTACATATTAAGAGGATCATTTCTATAAGCTGGATGAACAACAGAGATATTTTCTTTAATTACATACAAATAATCTTTATGTTTCGAAACCTTAAAATGCTGTTTATCATCACTCATAATTAATGAATTATGGAATTTTCTGAATATATAAGTTTGGTCATAAAAATCAACCTACTAAATTTAATTAGAATTATTTATTAAATTATTTAATTGTTTAAATTAGTATAAATAATAAGAATTATTTAAAAAAATAAAAAATTGATGATTATTATGGATTTTTCTCTAACTGAAAAACAAAAAATGATCCAAAAAACAACCCGTGAATTTGCGGAAAAGTATATTGCTCCTATAGCAGAAGAAAGTGATCAAAAACAAGAATTAAATCAAGATGTTTTCGAAAAGATGAAAGAAATGAATTTTTTTGGTACTTGTATTCCAAAAGAATATGGTGGAGCAGGATTACATGATGATACATTAAGTTTTTGTATTATAACAGAAGAGATTGGACGTATTGATGCTTCTTGGTCCATAACAACAGGTGTTCATTGTAGTGTGGTTGCAGCTCCTATATATAGATATGGAACGGAAGAACAAAAACAAAAATTTTTAATTCCACTTGCAAAAGGTGAAAAATTAGGAACATTTGCTTTAACTGAAGCCAATGCAGGCTCAGATGTTGGAGGGGTCCAATTAAGCGCAGTATTAGATGGAGATGAATGGATTTTAAATGGTAGCAAAATTTTTAATACAAATGGTGGAATAGCAAAGATATTGCTTGTTGTTGCGAATACAGGAGAAAAAGGTGAAAAAAGGAATTTAACAATTTTTATTGTAGATACAAACACTCCTGGTTATTCAGTGGGTGTAAAAGAAGATAAATTGGGAGTTCGCGGTTCAAATACTTCCGAACTTGTATTTCAAGATGTTCGTGTACCTCAAGAAAATATCTTAGGTAAAATTGGAGATGGTCTTCGGCTCTCTTTAAAAATATTGGATTTTGGAAGGATCTCTATTGCGGCTCAGTGCGTTGGATTGGGTCAAGCAGCATTAGAAGCATCAGTTAAATATGCAAATGAAAGGGAACAATTTGGAAAAAAAATCGGAAGGTTTCAAGGTATTCAGTGGAAAATTGCTGATATGGCATGTGCTGTCGAATCTGGTCGATTATTAACTTATAGAGCTGCATATTTATGTGATAAGGGACAAGAATATGAGATAGCTAGCTCAATGGCAAAACTTGTTGCCTCTGAAGCAGCAATGCAGGCAACCCATGATGCTGTTCAAATACATGGTGGATATGGTTTAATGAAGGCTTATCCAGTAGAGAGATATTTTAGGGATGCAAAAATGGGTGAAATATATGAGGGCACAAGCGAAATACAGAGATTAGTTATAGCTAGTCGTATATTAAGGAAAGTTTTTTAAAGACGAGTACTTTATAAATTAGAAATATTAATTTTTAATGAACTTAACTAGGTTTA
>JAEOTJ010000285.1 GCA_016839905.1 Promethearchaeota archaeon
AAATCCATCTTTATACAATGCTATAAAAGCCCAGAATGATAAAATGAATTAAAATTTATAACCTCGCTTTCCCAAATTTAAAAGGATTCCCTAATTTTTCTTTAAGAACAACAAATTCCATTTTAGATGTAATAAGCTTTTAAACTTAAATTAAATTACGAAATTTAACTAACTAATTCTCCTCATTGCAATAAAATTGAAATATAATATAAATTTTAAACTTTTAATGTTCACTTCTCTAAAAAAGAAATGGGATTTAATACTTGGTCTACTAGTGCTCTGGAGCTTAGTTATCATTATATTATTATTAACTTTATCATTTAATCAAAACAGGTTAGTCTATAATACAGATGACGCATATATACATATGGCAATTGCTAAAAATTTAGCAAAATATGGTATATGGGGAATTAATAAAGATAAATTCTCTTCATCTTCCTCTTCAATATTATATACACTTCTACTTGCTCTTTTATTTTTAATATTTGGAATTAATGAGATAATTCCCTTCGTAATTAACACAATATTTGCAACTTTAATTGTTATTTTTTGCTATAAAATATTCAACAATTATTATAAAACTCCAAGATATGCTACATTCTTCATATTATTAGCAATTATTTTATTTCCACCATTACCAAGGTTAATTTTTATTGGAATGGAACATGTAATTCAGATATTCATTAATGTATGCTTTGTTTTCTATACTGTCAGGTTTCTTTTTGAAGAGATTATAAATGAAAGTGAGAATAAGAAGAATATAAATCACCAATATTTTATTCTTTTCATATTAGCACCTTTAGTAACTATGATCCGATATGAAGGAATATTCCTTATCATAATCTCCTCTTTCTTATTCTTATTGAGAAAAAAAATATTTTTATCGCTTATTATTGGTTTTTTAGGATTTTTACCCATTACTATTTATGGAATTATTTCATTATCATATGGATGGTATTTTTTTCCTAATCCAATAGTAATAAAAGGAGCCACTCCTGAATTTTCCTCTACAGAAGGAATTTTAAACTCCTTAGGATTAAGAAGTATTCGTTCCTTAATTTCTCATTATCACCTATTTTCGTTAATTTTGGGATGTATCTTAATTCTCATTTTTAATTTCCATCATGATAAAAAATTATGGAAGTCTTCTAATGGAATGGTCATATTGTTTATCCTACTAACCCTTTCTCACCTACAATTTGCAAGAGCTGGCATTTGGTCAAGATATGATTCGTATTTAGTAGTTATTGGGATAATTGTTATTGGAAGTTCAATAAAGGATATTATACCTCCTAAACTATCACTTGATATAATATATATTTATTTTAAAGAATTTAAAATGCATGCGAAACCTAAAATTCTGATTCGTGAATCAATAATATTATTTGTTTCAATTTTCATTTTCTCTTCACTTTTTTACAAGGGGATTCCATTGATGATTACAAGCCCTCAAGCTTCAAAAAATATCCATGAACAGCATTATCAAATGGGGTTATTTATAGAAAAATATTATAAAGGAGAATGTGTAGCTGTAAACGACATTGGTGCTGTATCCTATTTATCTGATGTAGAAATTATAGATTTATGGGGCTTAGCGGATAAAGAAGTGGCAGATTCGAGGCTAGATGATAGTTATGATAATGAAACTATTGATAAAATCACAAAAAAGCATAATTGTAAAATTGCATTATTAAACGATTATTTTGATCGTTTTGGAGGCCTTCCTTCTCAATGGGTTCTCGTTGGAAAATGGACTGCTAAAGTTAATAAAATATTAGGTGATGATACGGTGTATTTCTATGCTGTTGATCCTGATGAAGCAGAAAATCTAATTGAAAACTTAATAGATTTTTCTGATTTATTGCCAAAGGATATAGAAGAGTCTGGAAACTACACCAAAACATAATTATTATTAATCATTAGGAAGAATTTAACCCAATCAATATATCTAAATTTATTTTAAAAACTATATCTCTCTAAAATTCTTTTTAAAAGCTCTATAACCACTTGTTTAATCTTTTATTTCTATTCCTAAAATATCTCTTATTAAAAAGTTAGCAATTTTAACGATTGCTTTTCTGTATTTCTATTAAATCAGAGAATTTAAATTTAATTCTAGAGCGGCCACAGG
>JAEOTJ010000286.1 GCA_016839905.1 Promethearchaeota archaeon
AGTCAAAATAAAAATAGTATAAATATAATACAATTAATGATATAATAATGTCATCTGTAGATTCTAAGTTATTGCAATATGCCACTAAAGAAGCTAATGAAGCAGTAGCCCTAGATAATGCAGGTCAATACCAGCAAGCAATTAATAAATATGTAAGAGCAGCAGAAATCTTGATTCAGTTTTTAAAATTTAACAAAAATCCACAGTTAACAAAGATCTATGAAAATAAAATGAAGGAGTACATTGATAGAGCGAATTTTATTAAAGATAAGTTAAATCGTGGAAGACCTAGAAGGAGTTCAAAGCAATCTGGCACAGGAAGAATGGAAGATGATAAATTAAGTACTGGAAGTGAAGAGTATTCCGAAGATGAACAAGAATTAATTGATTCTATTTCGGGTACGATTGTAACTGAATCTCCTGATGTTAATTGGATGGATATTGCAGGATTAGAGAATTGTAAGCAGGCTTTAAGAGAAGCTATTGTTTTACCAATGGTAAAACCAGAATTATTCACAGGAGCACGGAAACCATGGTCGGGGATATTACTCTACGGACCTCCAGGTTGTGGAAAAACTCTTCTTGCCAAGGCAGCAGCTACTGAATGCAAGGCAACTTTTTTCAATATCTCATCTGCAGATTTATTAAGTAAATGGTTAGGAGAAAGTGAAAAACTCATAAGCTCATTATTCAAGGTTGCTAGAATTAGAGCCCCAAGTTTAATTTTCATTGATGAAATAGACTCTGTTACTACAAAAAGAGGAGAAGGTTCTGAAAGTGGAGGAGAACGAAGAGTTAAAACTCAATTATTAAGTGAGATCCAAGGAGTTAAATCCACTCATGATCAACCATTATTAGTGTTAGGGGCAACTAATCGCCCTTGGGACATTGACAATGCCATGTTAAGTAGATTCGAGAAAAAAGTGCATGTTCCCCTTCCAGATGTTCCCGCAAGAGCAGCAATCTTTAAGATACATACTGCTGGAGTTGATATATCACTTGAGGATGAAGATTTCATAGAATTGGCTGCCAGGTCTGAAGGGTATTCTGGACGAGATATCTCAAATGTTTGTCGTGAAGTAATAATGCTACCCATACGAGAGTTAGATATGTCAGGATTACTTGAAGAACCTAATAGGGAAGTAACAGTGAGAGAAGTTATATTAGATGATTTTATAATAACCCTTAAAAAAGTTAAACCAATGATTTCCTCATCATCATTAAAGAAATATAATGCATGGACGGATGAATTTGGTGAATCAATTTAAAAAATCCACATATTGAATGTTAAAATGGAAAGACAGAAACCAAGTGAATATAAAGAAAAATCTGAAAAGAAATTAGAGGAACTCAGAAAAGAACTCGCGGAATTACGAGAGAGAAAAAAACAGAAGGAACTATTAGAAGAAAAAGCAGAAGAAATAGTATCAGCAATACAAGAAAAAGAGGAAAGCCAACTAAAAGAAGATTATATTGAAGAACCAGAGCCTGCAGGTGTAAATTTATCTGATTTAGATGATATTGAAGCTAGATTAGAGAAATTAGACCAATTCTTAGGAAAGCAATTTGAAGCAACAGATCAAAAAACATATGATCAACACACAGAATACATCGAATCGGAACTTCAAGTACTTGAAAAAGAAATTGTTACCGAAAAAGGAATAATAGAAAAAGAAATATCTCCTTATGAAAAAGTCCTTGAGAATTACCCGTGGTTGGAAGAAAAAAGATTTGAATTCATGTATTCTATTCCTGATAAGAAAAAAAATAAAACTGATTTTGAATCTTGGCTAAAAGAATGGTCAAAAGTCTTATTTGATTATGCTAAATATGCCATTCTTCATATTTTATACGTGCGAAAATTGAACTCTGAAAAACCTTTTTCAAAATTTATAAATCGAGAAGAATCAATAAAAGAAATCGCTGAAGAACTAATCGCGCAAAAGTTAGCCAAATGGTTATCTAAAAAAAAGGACCAATTACGAGTGTATTGGAAAACTCTTGAAAGCTGGGCAGATGAATTATATGATTGGGCCTATGACCTTGGAAAATTAGATCCAATATTGATTTATGAAATAAGGGAAGCAGGTAAGGAATTTAGTACCCTTCCTAAAGAAGATTTAGAAGCGGTTTTTAAAGTTTTGGGAAAAAGTAATAGAGGAACGACAATTAAACTAGATGATGGACAAATATCTTTTAAAATTAAATTAGAATAGAATACAATTTCTTCTATATAGAGGGAAAAAACCATTGTTTCCCCGTTAGTATGCTTTCTCTGAACTTCGCTACTCCCGTCTTTTCAAGTGAATCCAAGGATCTGAGAGCGCGATCCTGAGACCAGTTCAGATTAACACATACATCCTCCAGAGTTATATATCCCTTTTCCTTGGCCAATTCAATGACTTTTACTTGATCGCTTGTATATTGAATTGGAAAGAAGTGAATCATTATAACGCCAGATTCTAAAAGCTTGACATCTTCAATTACCCCTGATTTATTCAATCCTTTCATTGCTTTTAAGAGGTCTTTTATATCAACATTTCCTTTTAAAATGCCCGTATTAATTAATTCAAAAACTTCTGAAATAGGCATAATACCTCCTGTTTCTTCCTTCTGCATTAAAACTCTCTGATATGTTAGCATTCCTAGTTTCTTTAAATCAACTTTAGAAAATTTTATTAATACATCGTGCTCAGTTATTTGTTCAGTCATTACTTTTGATGAGGGAATGTTATATTTTTTGCTAAGTTCATTAACTTGCTCCCTTAATTCGGGTGTTAATGCTAAAATCACCCCATGCTTTTTTGCCATTTCTTGAAGTCTCTCTTTTGTAAGATTATCAGTGGATGCTTTAGCTTTAATTTCTTTAATCTTTAATTCTGCGGCTTTTTTTCTCATTGCCTCTTTTAAATCTATTTCATCTTCAATTTTTCGTAGTCCCATAACTCACATCACATTTTTTTAAATCCATTAAATTCAAATAAAGTAAAAATATGAAGATTATCTACTATAAATAAATCAAATATGGTTATGTTAAAATAATTCTCTATTATAGAATAAACCTTACACCCTAAAAAAATTGGTGAATAGTTCAAGAATGATTTTACATTTAGAAATGATTTAAATAATTAGTTCTATTATTTACTTGAATGTTTAACATTTATAAATTTAAAAAGTAAATAATTATTATCATTATAAAAATGTGTGAAAAACATGCATATAAAATCTAAAAGAATTGAATATTTTCTTTTTATAATAATTTTTAA
>JAEOTJ010000287.1 GCA_016839905.1 Promethearchaeota archaeon
AAAACTCTTAAAATTCTCCAAAAAATTATATTTCATTATACTATCTAATGCCTTGGTTATTTTCTCTTTTGGGAAAATTAACCCAAGTTCTAACATATCAGCCCAAAACTGACCAAAAAGCTGGTCTGAGTGACATCCTATACCATATTGAAAGTTAGGATAGTCTTCTTTATCACATTCCTGAATCCAGAACTCTCCATTCCATAAGGATTCGTCATAATTTGCTTTTCCGTTATTAAATCTCGTCAGGCATTGTTCCTTAAAATCATAATCCCCTATTAAAACCGCCATTTTCTCGAATGCTTTTAAGGCTGCGAGATAAAGAGATCCAATATACGTATTTTTTCCAAAAAATGAAATATCATAAGTATTAGGTTGTTCACCCTCAATACAACCCTCTGCATGAGGGTCATATTCTCTAAAAACATAAGTCATCAGTTTTTTAATGTTAGGATATGATTTTTCAAACCATTTAATATCTTTTATAGTTAAAAGTAATCGATAGGTTTTTAGAATACATCCAAATAATCCATCTATAGCTGAATAGTCTGGATCACCAATTCGAGTATTATGTGCTTGAGGTAAATATGTAGGGACAACTAATCTATGTGGTAATATTCCATCATCACTTATACGCATGAACTCATTGTTTAGTATAGATAATTCTAAAGATGGGTAGAGTCTTGAAACAGTAACTACATAATTCAACACATGACTGCAATTCATAGGACAACATCCACCATGCGGAGGATGAAGTTGCAACGAGCTAACGCCACAACACCCCTCAAATACCATGAATTCACCTTTTCTCGTAATAAAACATGAAGGTGTTCGCATAATAGACATAGTTGCTGAAACTGTATCAATGATTTCTTTAGGAATTGGGGTGCTGAAAAGTAAATTATGAAATTCTGTAGTTAATTTTTTGAGAAAATCAAGGTTTTTAATCGCATAAAAAGTAATATCTTTTGCATTTTTGAACCATCTATTATACCGGTTCCCGAGCCAGAATTTACTTTGCATATCGACGCCAACTCGACGATATAAATTTTTTTCCCAATTCTGATATCTATTTGGAAAGAACCATGTTAATAAAAAAGTTATATTCTCTTCAGCTAATGGAGGAATGTTAACCTCACTTAACAGTGCCCCACACCACGTTTTTCCATGAGGGGAGGATTCAGTCGGATTCACGTTATTTTTTTCATTTTTATTAAGTAATTCTATTAAACCACTTACAGAAGTAAAAGAGGGAATTAATAAACAGTCTTTATCTGTCGAGGAAAATAATAATTCACCTTGAAACATATCATCTAAAAGCGGATTTTCCGAACACATTCGAATACCGTGTATATTATTTTCTGAAATTGGAATGTTCTTATTTGCTAAAAATCTGGGATAAAAATTTAAATCTATTTCAGAAGTTCCATCCCATCCAATAAAATTTAACAAAGTTCCTCCAAGACGAACTTGAATCGCTTTATTTTTATTAGGATTTTTTAACTTGAAATTAAAAATGATCAATGGCAATGCTGAATTTTTTACATCAAGCGGAATCATTGGATTCCAAGCCTCAAGTTCAATTTTTAGTGGGACAACATCATCTATATATTTAATATTGACAAAAGGATATTCCCCGTTGAATTCTAAATCCTTAAAACATTCATACTTTTTATGTCTAATTTTAACATCATTGGGTATAATATGATCGTTAAAATTTTCGGCGGGTTTGAAATAATCAGGTATTTCAATTCTTTTTTCAAGGATTTTCATAATCCATTTATCTGAATCTTTCAATCGAGTCTGAATAAAGAAGAACGAAGAGGGAATATATCCTAAATGACTAACATTATTAATAATTTGCCACTGCCTTAAACTTCCATCACCCGCCAACGATATATTACCTGTTCCAATACCACCTAAGGGGAAGACTACACATTTTAAATCAAAATCTTTAAGGATTTTCACAATTTATCACATAATTCTCTTTAAAATTAATTAATGGAAATAAATGTCATATTTTTAAAGCTAACAAGTTGACATTTTATAAATTACTTATCATTTATAGAGCTTAATAATATACAATATTGAGTATGATTTTTTTGTATTATTATTGGTTTAAATTACTATTTTAAAAGATATAACAATAAAATAAGTTCCGTAGGTATTCTTATTGAAAAAAGTTTTAAGGTATTTACTATTAATCGTCTATATTTTTGGCTCAGGTATTACATTCTATTTAATTGGATTTATTATATTTCAACCAATTTGGTCTGAAATTTTAATTGATTGGAGCTTTTATGTTACTTTTTTTCTATATTTAATTACAATTCAAGAATTTTTTCATTGGGCAAAAATCGGACGCCGTAGCGAAATGAGCGATCTTGTCGCAATCGCTTTTTTCTTTTTTCTCATTTTTTTCTTCACGAAAGATTTACTTACATCATTAATGGGTGCTTTTAGCATATATTTATGGTTCGGATTATGGGAGTTGAAAGATTATCCGATTCTAAATAAAATTCTTGCAATATCATTAGTAACTTACATGGTAATCTTTATAGCAGGGCTATTTTCTGCATATTTAGATGATCCTTTTTATCTTAATACAGCATTTGCTTTTTCATTTTGGATAATTCTTGGTTTAGGTTTTATACTATTCGGAAGAAAGTATATCATCGTTTGGAGGTTTATGAGTCCCGCTTATTTGGTATTATTTTTATATATAATTGCGTGGCTGGCAGTAATTTTTATTAACCAATATACTCCAATCGATTTTAGTATCCATACTCCTTTTGGTCCGTTTGAAGTCCAATTAATATATCCTGTGCTAATTGTTGTTAATTGGATAGTATATTTCGTTTCTGGTCCAATTCTTGATAAATTATTGGGGATAAAAAGAGTTGAAGATAAGGAGCTATTAGATTTAGTTGAAGGTGTAAAAAACGATATTGGTATTAAAGGGAAAGTAAAGGTTGGTTTTGGTAAATATCCAATTTTAAATGCCTTGGCCTATGGGTCCTTTTTTGATAAAAGAATAGCTGTTATTGCAGAATCAAAAGAACAAATACCTG
>JAEOTJ010000288.1 GCA_016839905.1 Promethearchaeota archaeon
ATGTATCGAAAATTACTCATAATTGTTGCTCTAATAGGTTTTGGTTGGTTTTCAGCAAAATTAGGATTTGATTACATTACAATGAATAGTATCTAATTATTAAAATAAACAAATTAAATAAAAAATAAAAGAAAGAAAATGGTACAGGAAAAGAAAAGTAATGGCAGGAAAATGACAGCAATGACTAGGTTTAAATTAATGGAGAAATCTAAAAAAATAAAGCTCATATTTCTCATTTTTATCTTAATTAGTAGTCTTTCTATATCTATAGCATTTTTAATTGTAATTAATTCATTAAATCAAGTTATTGAACGAGTAAAAATCCCAAATGGATATTTTAAAGCCAACCTTGAACCCGTAAATGCTTCTTTAGAAATCCCATTCAGCGTGGAAAATCAAGGATTTTATGCCATTAATGAGTTTGAGATTTCTATATCCATTAGGGTTTCATACTTTAATGGTACCAATGAGGATAAAACAGAAAATAATGTTTTTAAAAAGACCAAGGATTATGGTATTATTAAACCAGGACAATATTATGAAAATAAATTTGAAGATAATGGTGAAAATTTTGATTTAATTGCTCTTACAGATTTTATCAATAATGTAAATATAACTAAAGGGTATGATATCTTAGTAGACATTGAGATAAAAGGGAAATATTTTTATAGTGGAATCCCATTTAATATTGCGTATTATAACATGAATCTGGAGGATTTAAGTTGTCCTACTTGTAATAAATAAAATTTCAATTAAATAAAATAAATATTAAGATGATAACGTGAAAAATAAAAAAATTATCATAAAATCAGAAGTAAATAAGGAGAAATTAAAACTAGGAGTGTTTGTATTGTTAAGTTTATTTACTATAATAACTCCTATTATGATCTATTTCTCAATGATTAACATGCCTCTTGAAGCAGGCATTTCTATTGATGGTTATATTTCAAAATTACGAATGGTGACAATTCTTCTTGTAATTATAGGCATCTTTATATCTAGTCTTGCTATTTTTAGCCTTTTATTTAAGACACGCTTAAAAATTAAGCTATTTATTAGAATTTTATTAGGCATTATTTACTGTTTTTATATTATCGTAATGTCCAATTCTGGAAATCTTGAGATTAAAGGAGAGAATACCATTATTTCTGTTGATTATTCCCTTTTATATTATTTTCTCATAATAGTTCCGATTGTAGGGATTGCATTTGCATCTTATAGTTTTATTATTAAGAGAGACGAATTCAAGGAGAAAATGTTAATTCTTAAAGCAATAAATGAAGCAAGAAGTACGAATAGCGAAAATCAAATACGTAAATATATCCTTAAAATGAAAGAATATCAGAATTTTAAACCTGAGAAGAGAAAAAATATAATTAAGAACTTAAAACCAATTATCTCGAGATTAGAAAATGAAAATATGGTAGTTTTTAATAAAAAAAGAGGATATAAGTTAACAAGAAAAGGAAAAGGATTACTTAATATACATTATAAGTTAATATCCCATATGAGTGAAATAAAATTTATAGATACCCATGTTAAAGTCAATAAAAAAACAGATGCTAATTTGATCAATGGATTTGAAGTTTGGACTGAAAAACAGCTTGGAAAAATTACTCACAAGAAAAAGATGAAAATATGAGGAATTACAATGAATGATAAAAAGGATAAGAAGAAAAAAGAATGGAAGTCAAAATTTAAAACAGAGTTATATGAATATTTAACCAAACAATATACATTAGTTATTACAGAAGATGAAATCTTGAAAATGGCGAGAGAAAAAGGGTGGAAAGGTATGGGTACTGAATCGGATCCAATTATTATAAAATCCATTGATGATGATTTCAAGCAAGAATTTGCATTTTTTAATATTGAGCTTCATTTAGTCTGTGAAGATTGCGAGTTCCCATCAAGAATCGAATTACACTTTTGCTCAAATATGAAATTCATAAATTGCTCGATCCATTTGATTGCCCTTCATAAATGTTTTAATAATTACTTTAAAAAAAATATAATTAAAGAAATAATTATGGACCCATCTGCAATTCAAAATAGGTTTGAAAATAATAATTTATCTGCAGAAGAAATAAATAAAATTAATAAAGTTAATGAAATATTCAAAATTTTTCAAGATCTCAAAAACAAAATTACAAAATTTTTTCCTCTAATATGTGTAGCTTTCATACTTTTCGTGGGTTATATGTGTTTTATCCTATTTCAAGGAAATATTGATAACATCTTTGACTTAATAATTAAACTTGTATTACTCATTTCTATTATACTTATCATAATTGGTCTTCCTACGCTTTATATTTTTTTATTAAGATCCAAGGATTATGAACCAAATATTATAATAGAAAATGAATCTAAATTAAAAAACAAAAAGGAAATTAATGTATAATAAAAATAGAGGTATTTAAAAATGAAAAAACAACATTATGGATATATTTTGCTCCTACTGTTTGGACTCTCGCTTTTTTCGGTGTGTCTAAACAGTTCGACTAATGTACAAGCTTTTAGTAATGGCAGTTCCTACGCGAAGGAGATTACTTTATATATTGGGGATTATAGTAAAAGTCACACAACAAAAACCCCACAATTCTATGGAACGCATGATTTCATCGCAGAATACGCCTTAGAATACTTGATTCAAAAATGGAGTACTAGTCTATCTGTAAAAATGTACAAATGGGAAGATTCGCAAGACCGAGATCCTGATAATTGCAGGATATGGTATCTTTTAGGGACTGAGATCCCTGATGTTCTATCCTACTCAAGTCATGATTTTTCCCTTACAACTGCTTGTGATGATACCATAAGCCGGAGCACGTTAAAAAAAAATAAGATCCTTACAAAACCACATCAAATGCGTTTTGACAACTCGGTTAATAATATTGAAGAGGCTGCGGATGAATATTATAAATTAGCAGTTGATGCTTTAAGAAAAAAGGATTGTCAAGCCGCCTCGCTTTACTTGGGGTGCGTGGTACACATGATTGCTGATGCTGCCGCATATTGGCATTTAGATAGTTATGGTTCAGGGTATGAAAGAACGCTGAAGCATAACATCAACCAGTTGACTAACAAGAAATATGCGGATAGGC
>JAEOTJ010000289.1 GCA_016839905.1 Promethearchaeota archaeon
AAGGATTTAAAATATCATATCATTTTGAAACAGGAATGGACAAACCAGAAATAAAAATTGAAGGAGATTATGATGAAAAGAAACTCAATAATTATATGAAACAATTTAATTCTGGAGGTATTCCAATGATTAATAAACAATTGCCTAATCCTATATTGGACGCTAACGACCTTTCATTAGATCTTTTTGAGCCTGATGATGAGTCTTCAGTTTTAGAACCTTATACAGAAATTAACGATTTTGATGATTTTTCAGAGATTTTAATAGAGGTTCCAGGTTTACAAGAGGATAAAATAACAATATCTTTCAATAATGAGGGAGATAAGATGACTTTTATTGGCCAAAAAGCAAGTCAAATGTATAAAAAGTCAATTAAATTACCATTTAAATCATCAATCAATGATTATTCCTTAGAATTAAATAATGGTATAGCATTAATTAAAGTATTAAGGGGAAAATCTTGAAGATGAAATAATTATTTATTTTTTAATTATAATATAACTACTAAGAAGTATGATTTTAACAAATTATGCAATAAAAAACAATGATAATTTAGATATCGTGGGAATCATAATATGAGCGGATTTACTAAAGAATTTGAAGGTAAAAGTAATAAATTGAGAGTAAAAGATGCTCTTAAGGATGATGTGGCAAGAGGTATAGCTAGAATCGATCCAATGGTAATTAAAGAATTCAATCTAAGAACTGGTGATATTGTACAGATTTATCATCCTACTTCGGAAAAAAAAACAGCAGCATTGTTATTTCCGGGAAGAGCTGAGGATAAGGGAAATAAAATCATTAGAATGGATCCATCTTTAAGAAGAAACTTAGGTGCATCCATAGATGATATTGTAATGATTCGAAAAATAGATGCGGGCGAGGCTGAAAGGGTTACCTTTGCGGGTTTGGAGGAGACAGTAATATTAAGAAATTCTCAACAATTAGCAAAAAAATTAGAGAATCGAGTCATTACTAAAGGTGATATTTTAAGTTTCTATTCTATGGGTCGAAGGGTTGATCTAATCGTTATAGATTTTTTTCCAAAATCGGAGGCCGTTAGAATCCATTTAGATACTAAAGTTGTTTTATCCGAAAAAAGTCATAAAGAAATAATTGAATTGGAGAAAGCAAGGGTTACTTATGAGGATATAGGAGGTTTAGAGGATGAAATTCAAAAAATAAGAGAGATGATTGAATTACCAATAAGACATCCAGAACTATTTAAAAGAATAGGAATAGATCCTCCAAAAGGCGTATTACTTCATGGACCTCCAGGTACAGGTAAGACATTATTAGCTAGGGCAGTAGCCTACGAAACAGATGCTCATTTTATAACAATAAGTGGTCCTGAGATCATGAGCAAATTTTATGGTCAAAGCGAGGAAAATCTCAGAAGGCTCTTTGATGAGGCCAAAGAAAATTCACCCGCTATTGTCTTTATCGATGAATTAGACTCTATTGCACCTAAAAGGGGAGAAGTCTCTGGAGAAGTCGAAAGAAGGGTTGTTGCTCAATTACTCTCCTTAATGGATGGTTTAGAAGGGAGGGGAGAAATTATTGTTATTGGAGCAACAAATAGAGTAAATGACATTGATCCTGCGTTAAGAAGACCTGGTAGATTTGACAGAGAAATAGAAATTGGAGTTCCTGATACTGAAGGGCGGTATGAGATATTATTAATTCACACAAGGGGAATTCCTCTATATGAAGATGTAGAACTTCGTCAAATTGCAGAAAAAACACATGGATTTGTAGGCGCTGATGTTGAAGCCTTGGCTAAGGAAGCTGCCATGTTATCAATCAGGGAAATCCTTCCAAAAATTAACCTAGATAAACCCATACCTCCTAAAATTTTAAATAGTATTCAAATTAAAATGAGTCATTTTGTGTCCTCATTGAATAGTATTGAACCTTCAGCTTTAAGAGAGGTATTAATCACGCAGCCTACTGAGACTTGGGATGATGTTGGAGGTCTTACCGATGCTAAGCAGCAATTAATGGAAGTGATTGAATGGCCCCTTAAACATCCTGAATTATATTCTCATCTGAATGCAAATCCTCCAAATGGAATATTATTATATGGACCTCCCGGAACAGGAAAAACTTTAATAGCTAAAGCATTAGCACGTGAGAGTGAGGTTAATTTCATTTCTGTTAAAGGACCCGAATTTTTATCTAAATGGGTTGGAGAAAGTGAAAAAGCAGTAAGAGAAACATTTAGAAAAGCTAGGTCTGCCTCACCTTGTATTATATTTTTTGATGAAATAGATGCCATAGCAGGAGTGAGGGGAAGACACACGGGTTCTGAAGTATCAGAACAAGTTGTTTCTCAATTATTAACTGAAATGGATGGAATGGAAGGATTAAAGGAAGTAATATTGCTTGCTGCAACTAATAGACCTGATATGCTTGACCCCGCTTTATTACGTTCAGGGAGATTTGGGAGACATGTTGAGATTCCAATGCCTGATAAAGATACTCGAAAAGATATCTTTAATATACATCTTAAAAATAAGCCACTCGCTTCAGATGTTAATATTGATAAAATGGTAGATGCTTTAAAAGGGTTTACTGGAGCTGATATTGAAGCTGTATGTGAGGAAGCGACATTAATAACCATTAGAAATGCTGTAGAAGAAGGAATTGATACTAAAGACCCTAATTCAGTTAAAAAAGTAAAAATTTCTAAATTAGAATTCGATCGAGCAATGGATAAAACAATTAAAAGCGCAAATAGGGCTCAAAAATCCCATAAGCAATCTTCCCAAGAATCTCCGGAAGAATTATATCGATGAGATAATTTATTTAAAAACCACATTAATTTTAAAAAAAATAAAAAGGAAAAGATAAAGAGGTAGTTCTTATAAAAATGAATGAACCTGGGTCCTTATTTATTAACTTGGATCTCTTATTAGAAATATTAGGGA
The DNA here is from genome assembly GCA_016839905.1 of Promethearchaeota archaeon. Next base: position 2,931 of record JAEOTJ010000289.1, read on the forward strand.
ACCCCACAAGAAGGATCATTCTATCTAAATTGGCTAAAGTTCCTCATTCTGCTTCAGAATTAGCCAGAGCTTTAGGAATATCTCGACAAGCGGTGCATAGTCAATTGAATATCTTGTCTGAAAATGAAATTATTGAGAATGTTGGTCCTGATCCTAGAGGAGGCAAGTTTCGCATTAAAAGTAATCTTTCAGTTCAAATTCACATAACTCCTGATTATTATAATGTAAGTTATAGCACATCTAAAATAGATGATACAATTGAAACAATTCAACTTAAAGATATTGGTTATGACAAGGATTATAAGACTATCAAAAATCCTAACAAAAAACTGAGATTTCTTGGTGAAAAAATAAAAGATATTGAACAAGGTTTACAAAATTTAGAAAAAAATAGAAGTGCATTGCTGCAAAATAAAGAATGCCTCATTGTAGAGCTTAAAAATATAATAAAAAATCAATTTGATAAAGAATTAACGAAAGAAGAACCTCGAGAAAAAAATTTGGAGAAAGAGATATTTTATACGCTCTTTTATGATCCAATTAAATACTTTAAGAAAATAAATATCGATAAACTCCTTGATGATATGTTCTTCTCTAATATGGCTCCTCTTAGAAGGGAACGCCATCGAGTTTCAGTTCAGCATTTATTAAAAGATCTATCTAAATTCATGGATTTCTTTCGAGAAGAAGAAAATGATTGGTTCATCGATTTCTAATTCTTTTAGATTATAATACTTAATTTTTTATCCTTTTAATTTATTAGAAAATCAAATATCTTGGATTTATTAAGGTAAGAGATGATATAATTGGACCTGGAAGATTTAAAAAAATCAATACCACAGATTTTTGAACGAGTTAGAAAGGATGTTCGGGGAACAATTGGGCGTTATAGAGCTGGACTTAGTTTAGGTTTAGTCGAAATGGGAATAAGTCGGGCAGGATTCATAGGTGGGATGCATTTTCCTCCAGGAACGGATATTGTAATGAATAAAACTCCGTTAAAAATTTTATTAAACCAAGCTTCTCAAGAAATAGTTAGGGGATATGTATATCACATCCTATTACATGAATATATTCATTCTTTAGGCATATGGGATGAACAGGAATGCCGGACAATAACCCTAAGAATTAGTGAAGAAATCTTTGAGAATTCTGACCATCCAGCATTAATACTTGCGAAAAAAGGAATTGGCGCTTATTTCCCAGACCTTCATCTAATTCACCTTCCCCCTGATCATCGTCCTGAAAAAATGCATGTTGAATATATCCGTGGTTTTGATGAACCAAGTTATGAGTATTATTCTTAATATTAGTAAAAATAAAAGAATATGATAAGGATTTTACTCATTTTAATTGAATAATTAAAAATCTCTTAATTTAGCCAAGTAATTAATATTTTTTTTGTTTTTCTATGATTACTTAATAATCAAAATTAATTAGAGTTAAAGTTTTTAAATAATATAGAGTAGAAGAGTAACTTAAAATGTTCACAAATGTGGACATATGGGGGACTGTTACTGAAGTCCATCGACTGAGCACAGATACTCAGACGAGAATGATACTGACAAGATCTTTACGGTATCTCGCTTGACAATATTTCGAGCAGCATTGAGGTCGGAATCGACGGTCATATTGCAATGAGGACATGTGAATAACTTCATATTATCGGGATGACGGAAACCACGCTGCTTGCAATGAGCACACTCATGGGAGCTCATGTAGGGATTCACGAGAACTACTTGAATGCCCTTACGAGAGGCATTCTGAGCCGTTTTCTGTTGCACTTGGGAATGGAACCAATGCACTTGCCAAAATGCAATGAACTTGCCTTTTTCTCTCTTGGGTTGATGGCGGGACCATCGCAAGTCTTCGAAGCGGATGCACGAGGCGCGATTAAAAGCAGCTATCCGAACGATGAGCCCCGAAAGCCGGGACACGATATCGGCGTTAATTTGATGTATCTTATTCCAAATGGAAGACTCCGTCTTGGAAAGATGGTACCACTTGATTTTCTTTTCATAATCCCCAGGATGTCGATTTTCATAGTCTGACCGCTTCTTTTGAATGATTTTATGCTGCTTGCGGAGACTAATCAGCTTTAACTTGATATTGGTAGGCTGCGCTTTATTATCCGTCCGCTCAAACTTGCCAGTGGAATCATTGAATCTCATGTCATGGAGAGTTTTCTGGCTGATAAAATATCGTTTTAATTCTTTCGGCTCTTGGGGGGCGGTTTTATCCATAATTGATAGGACCGCAAAATGCTTTATGCCCAAGTCTACGCCTACCTCAATTCTTTTAGCCGAAGCTACAGAATCGGGGGAGATAGAGCTGACCGTTTTCATTCTAAACGGCTGGCATAAAATCAATTTACGTCCTTTCAATTGTAAAACCGGATTGCTTAAATTATCTTTATATTGACCTTTTTTATTTTGTTCAAAATGGGGAATATGATATTGTTTAAAGCGATCCTCTTGTTTCGGCGAGACTTTCAGTTCATATTCTTTTCCCCTTCTTTTAATCATTCCAAATCGTGCCGTTTGAGTAACCCCATTAATTTCATACATGTATTCAGGCTGGATTAGAGGAATCGCCATTTTTTTAAATAAAGGAGGCGAGCTCATTGAATAAATATTATGTTGTAATGCCTGAAGGGCATCAATGAGCTTTTCCTTGATCTTGTTAGCCTCCCCTAATGATAGGAATAAAGCGTGAAATTGAGATTTAATTTCATAAAATAGCTTGGTGCTCATATAATGAATGAATCCTGCAAAATCAAAAGAGTGTAAATTAATGTGAGGGAAGGCAGGCTTGAAAATGGTTTTTATAGCATTGAGTTTGGGATTTTCAATTACTGATTTGAAAAACTCAAAAAATAAATCTAGTACTTTTGATTTAATCTCGCTGGAATCCAAATGTTTATATCCTTCACTCTCAATAATTATATCCTTGTTAATTAACAAATCGCGCTCTTTTTTAAACTGCTGGATGCTGCTAAACTTGTGCTTATCAAAAAGGGAATTAACGAGAGAGACTTCCATTGAGGTACCATAAAGCGGTTTCCCCTTTTTTAACCTCATTCTGGCATATTCCGTCGTCCTTTTCCGTGTCACGCGAATAAATAATCCGAGAAAATAATCTTGAACATTGTTATACTCTTTCAAGATAGGATTCAAATATTCATCAAGAGTTCTAGGGACCACATTCATTTTTCCAATAACATTTTTTATGGATGCTTTCACAGTATCTTCCAAGGTTGCATCTTTCATTACAAGATTCCTTAACTGTCCTATATGTCCCTTAAGATAATCATACGAAGGGCGATCAAATTCTCCAAAGATGTTTCTATCTATTTTATTTGAAATAATATTGAGAAAATCCTTATGGAATACGCTTCCTCCTAAAAAGGCTTTCAAGATGTAATGAGATTCTGATACATTCTCGTCCTTATCTTGCTTTCGATGGTATATTTTTCGATGCTGCGTGGATTCAAGTAGCTTTATTAAGCTTCCTGTAATAGTTTTCAACCTCTCATTTCGAATGATCCAATCGCGAACCGCATAAAAAGGATATTGGATTGCATTCTGGTTTGCGCGCTCATAGAATGAATAATCCGCGTCCTTTTTTCGATAATTTGATTTAAAGCGGCTAAGGTTCTTGGAAGGATCAGAAGGATCGCTATAATAATTATAGAAATACTTCATAATCCTCATTTTTGCACTGTTAGGAAGAGACTCATCCAGATGGATTAATTTATTCTCTTTTAAGGAGTTGAATTGTTCTCGCTGTTCTCTAGAGATCGATAGGTGGAAGTTTGGATATTCCCAAGGCTGGTTATTGATAATGGAAGGATTCTCTCTGACCAAATTAACAAAAAAATCGCAAAACACGTTCTCAAGGTCTCGGAATTTAATAAATTGCTCCCGAATGTCATTAATGACATTGGCTTTTTGGATTTTATTTCCTTGAGGGATCAACGCAAATTTACGAGTTAAAATGCTCTCTCCTTTTTTCACAGCAAGGACTTGACCCGCATTTACCTCATTTTTTACCAAATCCCCGAATTTTTCATCATTAATCCCTGACTTGTTAAATTCCTCATGAGAAGGATGGGAAACTTGACTAGGATCGCTCAATTTCGAGCTTTCAAGCATTTTATATGATTTGTTAATCTTATTTTGATGATATCTATTAATAAAACTGGAAGCCTCATAAAGAATATAAATGAATATGCCTCCCATAACAAACCACCATCCATCAATAGATATAGTTATAGTGGCTGACCACACGATAATACACTCAATACCCAAGAAGATGGAAAATGCTTTACAGGGAACCCCAAAATCTTCTTTATAATTGCGGATACCCCAAAAAATACTATCATGAAGAAATTCTATTAAGGCAATCCAGGTACCAAGAAAAAGACTAAATGATATGAGAGCCAAGGAAAAACGATATCTTAATTGGATGATGTTAAATGTAGTCTGGAAAGGCCAGGTCAGGAGAATATAAGCATAAAAATACACGCAGATGATCGTAAACAAGATGGGAATTATGAGATCCAGTGCAATTCTAAGATCATCTTTCATACTGATTTAACTCTTTAATCTCACTTTTCTTCAAGAAATTTCTTGTATTATTATGATAATATCTTTATCACTCTCAAGTTCCTATTCGTCACATAAGAATAAAAAGGTATCTAATTTTTCTATTTTTAAAAAAAATGAGCATTTTATTTTAAATTGAGTAAAGGAAAGTTTTAATCATTTACAATGCTCTTTTAGATTTTGTATCTATCTTTCAAGATCTCCTTGCTTTTTTTGTTTATGGGAAGAAACTCTGGCATAAATTGTATATTTATCTCATATATTTATCTTTAATTCAGAGTCCTCTTGCCCAGCCATCTTCCCTTCAAGAATTCGCTTTAATTCAGATATAGGAAATCTTTTATGCCCTCCAAGAGCCCTTACACAACGGATCTTCTCGACAGAGTCCCAACGCCTGAGCGTTTTTATGCACACTCCGAGGAGCATTGCCGCAACTCCAATTGAATACATTGGAATATAATATAAAGCCAAAAATTTAAAAATTTATAAAATCTATATGTTATAAATGCTTAAATAATGTCCAGATTTTTACCGATTTTAAGCAGCTATGATCCACACTATATCGGTTGATTAAAAATATCAAAAAGTACTTCTGAAAAAGAAAAAAAAGAGGATTTAATTGTTAAAGAATTAGAGACTGGCTCAGATCAGTTCACTCTTAGTTGGAAATATAAGAATGTTGATAAAAAACTTACTTATGACATTAAAAAATGCATTGGTTGTAGTTTATGTAAGTTAGTTTGTCCAGTTGATGCTATTGAGCTTGGTCCTATATCCGATATTGCTCAAAACATTTTAGATGATAGTAATCCCAAGATTTTAATTGACCATGAAAAGTGTTGTTATTGCATGTTATGTGCGATTGTTTGCCCTAACGACGCGTTCCACGAATTTATTGAACCTGAAGGGCAAATCAACTTGGAAGAATATCCCTCTATCGGTAAATTTTATAAAATAGATATGGATAAATGCAATGAAGACAAGAATAACGAAATATGCCAATTATGTTTAAAGGTACGAGATAGGAATAATGTAAGAGACTATTATAAACTACAAAAAGAATGTCCAACTCAATGTTTTCATATTGATTCCCCTATTGAAGGGGGAGTAATTATAAAAAAGAACATGCTCTATAAATGCGATCCACAAGGATGTAAAGCGTGCGTTGTATTTTGCCCAACTGAGTCGTTTTTCATACCCGAAAGTGCTGAAGATGTTAAAAAATACGGAAAGATTGCTTGCAATGAGGATGATTGTTTTTACTGTGGCGCTTGTGTCAATAGTTGTCCTGATGATTTAATTATTGTGGAGCGGAAAAATCTTGAAATATTTAATCCTAAAAAAGAAGGCCAATTTCCTTGGATTAAAGGTTGGATAAAAAGTCTGAAAGAAATCTTGAGAAAAAGATTAATCTCGGGAAAAGAGCCCATCAATATTCCAATTATTGAAGAGGAAATAAAGAAAGTAAAGGAGAAAATCGAAGAAGAGATTCCTCAATTATCCAAGGAGGATAGAGAAAAATTACAGGAATTAAATGAGAAAATTCAAGAATTCTTAAAATCGAAAAAAATTCGATATTGGATAAAGGATGGTAAGTCTAAGAAAGTTTCTTCCGAATTAAAAAAGTTGTTTAATTAGATAAGGAATGGGGAGTTTTTTATAAAACTATTATTACAAAATTCTTTTTAACTTCTTGACTTTACAAGTTATAATGCTTATTTAAGTTTAAACCTTTTTTTGTCGTAACATCTTTAAAAAGAATTTTAAAAAAATGGATCAAATTCTACTTACACGAAAAAAATTATAAAAAATATTGCTC
>JAEOTJ010000290.1 GCA_016839905.1 Promethearchaeota archaeon
CGAAAAATCATTACATAAAAAGAATGTCTTTACAACAATATAAGTCTCAGAGAAGAGGGGGCAAGGGAAAAAAAGGAATGACTATAGGAGAAGAGGATTTTATTGTTGATTTGTTTGTATGTTCAACACATGATACAATTTTATTTTTCACATCCGCAGGAAGGATTTATTCAATAAAATGTTTTGAAATACCCTTACAAACGCGAACAGCGAAAGGAAAACCTATCGTGAATATCATTAATTTACAAGAAGATGAAAGAATCTCAGAAATGATTCCTATTAATAATTTTGACACAAATGAAAAGTTAATAATGGTAACCAAGAAAGGAATTGTTAAAAAATCTGAATTAAAATTATTTGCTAAAATACAACGTAATGGAATTCGGGCACAAAAAATACGATCTGATGATGAGTTAGTTAGCGTTAAAAAACTCTCAAATGAACTTCAAGATATATTTATCGCAACTAAAAAGGGGTATGCTATTAGATTTGATGAGTCCGAGCTAAGAGAATTGGGTAGGACTTCAATGGGTGTTAAAGGCGCGGATTTACGTGAAGGTGATGAAGTGATTGATAGCATACTTGTTACTAATGATGAGCTTCTCGTAACTTTTACTCAAAATGGCTATGGCCAAAGAACAAAAATTAATGAATATCGAAAAACGGGCAGAGGCGCTAAAGGCGTAAAAAATATTCGATTAAACCATGCTGAAGGTGATATTGTTATCTCAATTAAAAAGGGAAAAGAAAAAGATATTATTATCGGAACTGAACAAGGATTAGTAATAAGGGTACCTATAGACTCCATTAGGCTTACTCATAGACCTGCTAAAGGGGTAAGAGTAATTACTTTAAATGAAAATGATTCTGTTTCTGCAATTGGAAAATGTTCTAAAGAAATTGAAGAAGCTTAAAAGGAATAATCTTTCTTTCATTTTTCAGAGATATTATATATAAAAAGATTCCAATATATATTATCTTATGATTGAAACTGATAAAGAAGAATTATTGATTGGTTTGATTTCAGATACCCATATTCCTTCTAGAGGGCCTGAAATTCCTAAAAATATCATTGATGATTTTAAAAATAAAAATGTTGATTATATATTTCATTTGGGCGATTTAACCTCACTAAACGCATATAATCAACTCTTAGATAATTTCGGAAAGGACAAAACCATTGGAATTATAGGAAACATGGACGATGGGAGTCTTAAAAATATCTTGCCCGAAAACGTCGAACTTGAATTATACGGGCATAAGATATTTATGACACATGGAACTGGAGGTCCTAATATGATCATTAGAAGATTAAATAAGATTCATGACCTTTCTAAGTATGATATCATTCTTTTTGGCCATACTCACCATCCTGTCAATGAGAGATGGAAGGATGGAAAGCTTTATGTTAATCCAGGCACGCCTACAGATAAGAAATTCACGGATATTAATTCATATGGATTCCTTAGAATTTCTAAAGGAAAAATAGAGCCTGAAATCATTTATTTATAATTTAAAGTATGAACTTTATCACACAAAATTTTTAAGAATGTTTAATAAATGCCTTTTTTATGATTTATAAAACCTTAAATTCAATAAATATTATATAATTCTATATAAATTAATAATAATATTTAGAGTTAAATATAAAAAGTAGTGAGCTATATGATTTACCAAAATCCATTGACAAGACTGACTAGAGGTGCTTGGTGACTGCCATCACGTAGAGGAGACGGAACTCTGGTTTTTAAAGTGTGTTTCTATGGTCCTAGCTTGGGAGGTAAAACAACCGCACTTGAGTGGGTATATCATAAAGAAGGATTAGCCTCTGGGGATATGCAACAAATACAAGACCCTACCGGACGTACTCTGTTTTTTGACCGAGTTGTTGCACGAGTTTCGAATGTAGTATTTCAAGTATATACCGTGGCAGGGCAGAGAAGGCATAAATTTCAGCGTCAAACCGTTCTGAAGGGCACGGATGCAGTCATTTTTACTTTTGACTCATTAATTGATCAATGGGGCGAGAACATCTGGTCACTCAAAGAGCTCTTAAAGTTTTATGGAGATAAGTTAATACCTAAGAGTAATATTGAACCTCCTGAAGTACCTCTAGTACTCTTGGCAAACAAGAGAGACCTAGAAGACATTGTAGAAATCCCCAAGATAAGGCAAGTGCTTGACACTGCAAAATTAAATCATTGTTTGATTTATGAGACGATTGCAATAACCGGAATTAACGTGAAGCGAGCCTTCGTTTATGCAACACGTCAAGCAGTCTTGAATCATTACAAGAAACTTAGCGGAGCTCCCGCTGCTTAATAAAATAACTTTTTTTTTATCTAATTTTCAAATCCATGTAATTGTTTCATTTGAATACTATTTCATCAACAATACCATTTATTACCTTCAATTTATGATTTATGATTGTTCTTACTTTTTCTGAATTAATATTAGGATTCTTGAAAAAGAGATCTTGTACGATTGTTTCACATTTTTCAGCTTTTTTGGATAAAGACTTATGTAGCTCATTATTTTCATTAAGTAAAGGTATCGGGAAAGAAAACGGTCTTTTATGAATGTGACGGGAACTCTTGATTAATTTAACGTATTCTGAAAAACTTGGTGAATTAAAAATTGCACTTAAATAATAAGCTTCCTCTTTATGATCCGTGGAATAATAGTAATTTTCAGAACCAATGATAATTTTTTGAAGTTTATTATGAACGACTGCCGCTTTTAAATTGGCTCCAGAAGCATTATAAACGATTAAATATTTTTTATTCCTTGATTGCTTGGATAATTTATTCCAATAATTCAGATTATCAAATAAAGTTAATATATCGCTGGTCTTTTTTCTTTTTTTTTTATAAATTTCATTCATTTCATTATAGAAGCGCAAGGCTTTAGGAAATTGTTGAAGATATAGAGAATCATACTTAAAGCTTTCATTTATGGGTAAAAATACTCGTTTTAAAACCTTAATGAAGAAAGGAACCAGATCTTTATTTAAAAAAGTTTTAAAAAAAAATTCTTTTTCAATTTCTTTATTATGAAAAGTAAAATTCCAATTCTCTTTTGCGCGAGACATAATTTCCGGATCTGATGAGATTAATAATGAACTATCCTCCTTTTTCTCAATTTTAAAAAAAACAAGTGATCGAGGTACTAATGTTGCTCCTTGAAAAAATTTTGATTTATAAGGGCTTGGGGATAGTTTTTTTAATGCTTTCACTTCATATTCAGGAAGTATTATTTTTGCGCCTTCACTCTCAATTTTCAAACTAGAATAAAATAATTCTTTTTGAATTTCTAAATCATTGTTAAATAATTTTGTTTTAATAGGATATTTACTTTCTATTGTAGTTTCATTGTCTTTGCCAATATATTCTGCTTTTAAACAAATATGGTCAACATTTAAAAAATAAAAATTTGGAAAATCCCAAATCTCCAAGTTTTTGAAAATCGAAAAAGCCCTAAATTTATAACAATGATCTCCATTTAATGTGCTCTTAGTTAAGACCAAAAAGATTTTCCCCCCTATTTTTAAAAATCTTGAAGAAATCGCATAGAAAAAAACTGTAGCTAATTCAATATGAGTAATATATTGACTTGATGGTTTAATATTTAATTTTTCTGCTAAATCTCGAATTTCTTTTTGATAGTCTTTCATAGTTAAATCTTTGTAAGTGAGCCATGGTGGATTTCCAATGACTAAATCAAAAGAAGAATATAACTTTTTGATATTAAATGTCATAATGTTTTCAAATTTTTGAGGAAATAAAGAATCAAAAAGAAAAATATTAATTTCTGGAATTATATCTTGTCCAAAATCATAATAATCTAAAAGAATAAGAAAAATATTAATCTTTGCAGTTATAGATGCTAAGGGATTAATATCAATACCATATAAATTATTAATTGCTTTTGTTTTTAATGAATTTGGATTATCTGTGTTCAATATATTTACAATTATATTTATCAAAAAGCTTCCAGATCCACAACTAGGATCTAAAACTTTTAATCCAAACTCATAAACGTCATCAACCATTTTTTTAATTAAATTATTAGGAGTATAAAACTCTCCTATTTTATGTCTTGTTATAGAGAAAATTAATTGTTGATATAGCTCATGAAAAAGGTCTTGACGAGTAAAACTGACTTCCTCAATTGTAGAATAAATTTTTTTAAATATTTTTCTACTTAAATTTATCCAATTAAAATACTCAAATTCAAAAACCTGTAATAATTCTAAATTATTTACACAAAAATCGTCGTAAGCATCTTCTAAATCAAGGTCATGAATAATTGATAATTTAGTACAGACAATTATTTTTAAGATTAAAGCAAAATAAGTGTGCCTTAAGAATAAATTTTCATCAATGTCATCACCATAAATATTTTTAAAGATTAATTTCCAATTTTCGAATTTATTATTGAAAATTTCCCTATTAGATATAGATTCTTTTTCAAGGAAATTTATAGATTCTTTAAAAATATTTGATCTCAACCCAAAAAAATTCGTAATTCCCTCAAAATTTAAAATTCTTTTCTTTTCTGCCATTTAAATCGAAAATAACTTTTTATCACTCATATATTCTATCAAAGATAAAGCTACTATATTAAAGATTAGTTTTTATCATTAGTTAGTAACGATTAGTAGAATAATCAGGATTATTAATAAAATAGAGAATTCAATTAAAAAAAAAGAAAAAAATTACCGCCTCATAAATGATGGAAGCATTGAACTAAATATCTCGGATATTACTCTCAATTTTGCTGATTCTTTTATTTTTGTAACGATTAAAATTGACTTATCTAATTCCCCTTTATCCAATGCTCCTCCCGAATAAATTGCTAAATTAGAATTAAAGAGTAATAAAAAATGCACGTTTGGATTATTAATTACATTTATTCCAGCAGTTGCTTTAATCTCATCATAAAATCCTTGATATGATTGAAGCCATAAACGCCGATCTTTAGTTATTAATAAAATAGGAATTCCTTTTTTTGCCATTTTTATCATTTCTATGCTATAAAATTTATCAACTTTAGGAGTTACGATATTCAATTGATCAGTTGTTAAATTAATTAATTCAATTATTTGATCATTTAAAGGAGTTGATACATTAGAACCACCCGAACTTTCTATTGTAATCTTTCCAACAACTGATAATATTTTATTTTCTAAATCCTGTACTTGAGATTTTAATCGTTTATTTTCAATTCTTAAATCAGTTAATCTATCAGACAATTAAAATTCACTCTTCTTATTCTTTTTTAATCTTTTATATTTGATATTGTCTTAATTTGTATAAAATATTTATTCTTTATTTTTTTAAAAAAATATTCAATTAAATTTCAAATTCATAATTTTTTCCAAGGCTTTCCAAAAAGTACATAGCTAGAGATTGCTAAAGAAGTTTCCATACCAATGTTAAGTATATCTCCTTTAGCATCCGATACTTTACTCTGATCCTCTGACCGATC
>JAEOTJ010000291.1 GCA_016839905.1 Promethearchaeota archaeon
AAGATTAACGCATCTGCGGGATTAAAAGCTGTTTTAAGTAAAGGTAAGAGCCTTCAAAAAAACAAAGATTCAACCACGGAGGATGATTTTGTCGGTGAAGATTAGTTTTAAAATATATGTTTTTTTTTCCATTTTTTATAGGGGTTTTTTAATTTAATTTCAAAATTATAGACATCTTTAGATTAATAAATTTAAGAGGAGAAAAAATGGGAGAGTCTCATTCTAAAACCTTTTTTGGACAAAATACAGCATTATTCCTGAATAGTTCTTCAATGACAGACCCTTTTTTATTTATTCGATGTTTTAAAAGAAAGGCTAATGGTCAATGGGAAAAGCCTTCTAATAATGAAGGGAAGGCTATAAAATGCTCATTAGAAGAAATTATAATGATGCTCCAAGTTTTAAACCGAAAATTGTTAAATTGGACAAGTTTTCACACCTATAAGAATAATAAGACGCCCATTTCATTTGGATGGGAAGATGATAAAACTAAAACTTTATGGATAAACATCGCAAATTATTCAAAAATGTTAAATTTCTCTCAAACAGAAATCTTAAGGTTGCTTTTAGAACATATTTTAAAAGAAAAGATAAAATATGCAACTATAATGAATAATAATAGATTAAAAAAAAAAACAGAAAAAAATACCTTTATAAATGAAATTTTAGAAAATGGTTATGTTGATAATAGGATTTCCAAAAATTCTAGGAATATTAAAAATGAGAAAATTATAGAATTTAAGGAAAATTATGATGACAACTCACTTGAGGAAATTTTTAATAATAAATCTGACCAAACAATTAAAGAAATCCCTAAAATTCAATTTAATTCTAAAAAAGTGCGAGAAATTAGTAATATTAATGGATCGATTGTCAGTGAAACTGAAAAAGCGTTGTTAATTAATTTCAATTCTGAACAAGAGTTTTGGATGCCAAAATCAACAATTCATTGTCAATATACACCAAAAAAAAATATAGAACAAGTATTTGTAATTGATAACTGGATTTTAAAAAAGAATAACATTATTTCATAATTATCCATGGTCTTAATTGAGGCATCAAATATTTATAAGATTTGATTAATAAAATTTTTATCAAACAACCTATTTTACTTATTAAAAACTAAAATTTATGGTATCTAATTTTTTAACTGATTTTATAAATAGTTCATATTTCTCATGGTTTTTAATCTCCATAATCTTTTGGTTAATAGTTCTTATCTTAATTTATTTATTGCGAAATAAAAAAGATGCTATTCATGTATTCTTTCCTTTCATAGCATTAATGAAAACAAAGAAATTAAATCGTTTTATAACTAAAACTGGTAAAAAATTCCCAAAATTTTGGAAAGTATTTTGGACAATTGGAATTTTTATTTCATTTGTATTTATCATTCTTGCATTTTACTTCTTTTTCATTAACTTTTTATTGTTAATCTTTAAACCAAAAGTTGAAAATATTATTGCCCCCCTCATTCCAGGAGTTACCGTAGATTTACCATTTTTTTTCTATTTACTATTACCTCTTCTATTTATTATAACAACTCATGAGTTAGCACACGGTATTGCTGCTAGTGCTGAAGATGTAGAAGTTAAATCTACTGGAATCATTGGAGCGGGTATATTTTTCATATTATTATATGGAGCTTTTGTGGAAGTTGATGAGAGAGAATTATATTCTCCGAAACATCACAGAAACACTCGATTAAGAATTATTGCAGCGGGAACTTATGTGAATGGAATTACAGCACTTATAGCGATCATATTTATATTCCTCTTTCCATTATTAATTTCTCCCTTCTATGGAAATCAAGTAACTCAAATAGATACGGTGCTCAAGCCTGAACAGGGAGGTTTCAATTATGAAATTTTAGAGTCGGGCGATGTAATAGAAGCTCTAAAAAAAAAAAGCGATTCAGATTTTATTGCTCTTGATGGGTATAACAATGTTACTCTCACTAATCTTTTAAATAATCAAACAGATAAAATCAAATGTTCCGTAGGAGATAATCTAACATTAAAGATCTATGATCCTGAATCCGATTCTCATACTGAAAAAAATATTCAACTTGGACCATATTACAATCTTGGAATTCTTTATGAATATGTTTCTAACTCAGAAATAAAAATTACTAGAATTTATTCCAAGGCAGAAGGAGGTAATAATTATGATAAAGGATTAGAAGTAGATTTGATAGTCACAAAAATTAATGGAACTTCTATTAATCAAGAGAATGGTAAAACTCTTCAATTGTTTCTTACTATTTATAATTTAAGAAATTTAAAGTTAACCACTGACTCTGGAACATTTATTCTGGATGTAGAAGTAATTGGAGTCCGTATAGGAATTTTAAGTAGAGCTTATTGGATGCCGTTAAATCCAATAGGAAAATTCTTTACAGGCAATTTTCCGGACTTAATTCTTAGAGAATTAATCTTGCTTTTTGTAATTGCTTTAAGTATTAGTTTACTCAATATGCTGCCTATGGGTATTACTGATGGTGATCGTATAGTAAAGGAATTAATAAACTGGGGGATAGGAGAAGATTATAGCATAAAGAAAAAAAAGACCGATTTAATTTATTTTAATAAAGAAGAGAAATACTATGGTTTATCAGAATTCCGTGTAGAAAAAATAAACTCAATAAAAATAAAAATGATACCAGAAAAACAGATTAGAACCAATGTTCAAGACGAAATCATATTAGGTAAAGATAACTATGAACTAATAGATAAAATTGGAGATGGTTTTAAATCAACCGTTTTATTAAATATTCCTGAGAAAACAAAATTAACAAAAAACTCTCAACTAATAATTAATTATGAGTATTGTCATGATACGAAACGACAAAAAAAGAAAAATATTCTAAATATAATACGGCTTTTTGCTGTTGTGATTTTTTTAGGAAGTATGATTATATCATTTATTAAATTTGGTTCATTGATTTTTTTTTAATCAATTATTAAATAACGTGATTTTAATTTCTAGCTTTAATATTTACATAAAGAAAGGAAAATGTATTAATTGTAAAAGTGTAGTTGTAGTTCAGAGAAGGCATTCTGGACAATATTTATGCCCAAAATGCTTTGAAAAGAGTATAGAAAAAATTATTAATAAAACCATCTCAAAATTTAAAATGCTTAAACCTCAGGATAAAATAATTGTTGGTTTATCCGGGGGGAAAGATTCAGTTTCACTTCTTTATAATTTAAATAAAATTCAAGAAAATATATATAATTCAGAACCAATAATTGCATTAACTATTGATGAAGGGATAAAAGGTTATAGAGAAAAGAGTATAAAAAAATCAACTCAATTTTGTAAGCATTATGGAATCGAACATCAAATCATTTCATTTAAAGAAAGATTTGGCAAGAGCCTTGATGAGATTATAGAATTAAAGAATAAAAGTCCTGATTATAAATATGCATGCAATTATTGCGCAACAATTAGAAGGAGATTATTAAACGATGGAGCTAAAGAATTAGGAGGAGATATTTTAGTCATGGGTCATAATCTTACGGATATTGCTGAAACATTCCTAATGAATATATTATATAAAAGACTAAGCTTAATTGCTAATCAATACATATATAAAAAAGAAAGTCATAATATTAACAAATTTTTCATTAAAAAAATTATGCCATTAATGAGAATCCCTGAAGAAGAAATATTTTTATATGTTAATTTTAAAAAACTAGAATATTACCCTTCCCATTGCCCATATCGAGATAAAGATCCAATCATCAGAAAAAGAGTTTTAGATTTTATTCAAGAATGTAAAAAATTTAGTCCCGAAATTGAATTCAATTTACTTAATGGATTTTTAGAAATGTCGGAGATTTTTTATAATAATTATGATAAAATAAATCATAATGCCTGTACTAATTGTGGGTATCCATGTGGCAAATCTCATACTTGTAATTATTGTACTCTCTTAAAAGAACTTGGATAATAATGTTATTTTATTAAATATCCTCCCATTTCTTTCAATTTATCATACTCCCTTACTTCCTCCTTGAATAAAGGAACTTCAATTAAATTTTTTCCTAATTTATTTTGAAAAATATCCTTTATTTTAACTAAATTTCTTTCTTGCATTTCTCTTCGAGATTTGCAAAAGTCACATAATTCAGTTGTATCTTGATACAATTGATTGACAATAATATTAGAGGATGGGATTCGATATTTTATAAGCTCATTAATTAATCGACCTGTTTCTGCAATTGCCATTTCTTCTGGGATCATGACGATTACAAAAGAATTTACTGATGGATCAATTAGGTCATCCCTCGCATTTAAAATAGCTTCATTCATTTTTTCTAAAATCTCTAATGGGTTCTCTTGCTTCTTCTCTTCTTTTGAAAACATTCGTTTTATCGCACCAAACATCTTGCCAACCCTTAATCTTAATTTTAAAATCTTACCAATCCATCCAGATAAGGTCTCTGGAAGACTTAATAATCGAAGAGTGTGTCCTGTTGGCGCCGTATCAAAAATAATTAAGTCATAAATGTGCTCAGATTCTATATATTCTAAAACCTTTCCAAATGCTAATGCCTCATCGATTCCAGGAGGATTCATTGAAATGCTTTCATTTCCATCTCCCATCATTCCTTCCAACATACCCTGCATCATATCCCCCATCATTCCATCCATGCCTAAATCTTCCATCGGATTCATATTTGTTAATGCATTCAATTCAGCCACTTTCACTTTAGGATTAATTTCTAAAGCTGTTAAATTTTTTACACCAGTTACGGGAGTAGGTTCCCCCGGAGCCAGTACCATTCCTAAACTATCTCCTAATGAATGAGCTGGATCAGTACTAATAATTAATGTATTTCTACCTTGTTCAGCGGTCCATATTGCCGCACTTGCGGCGGAAGATGTTTTACCCACACCCCCCTTGCCACCAAACATTATCATTCTTAAATTTAATAACAGATCTTTTAAATTCATTTTAAATTCCATTATTTTATAATAATTTTATATTTACAATTTTAAACTAATCTTTATTATGATCTTTTAATAATCGGTCTTAAACCGTAGATTTGCTACAATGCCTCCAAATGTAGCATATAGGATCTCCCCCTCTTCTGTTTCAGATGAGATTATTTCCACATGAGTTCCCATTGTCTCTGCGATTTCACCTAAATATTCGATAATTGTAATGCTTTCAACATTTTTTATGGTATTTGAATTACATCTTGGGCAACTTAATTCTTGAATTTTTTCTGCCAATTTATCAATTTCTTCTTCTTTAACATTTTGATACTCAACATATTTACAGTTTGAACATTCAATTTTTGATTTAGTAATATTCAGTTTCTCTGAAAGAATTAGTACATCAACTGCTCCCATATTCAATGCTTTTTCAACTGCATCAAGACCATATGTAACTAATCCAGAATCTAATGAGATTTCTTTCAAGACCTGCTGTATTATTTTTTTTTCACGTATAAATTTTATATTTTCAATCTTATCTTTTATTTTATCTACGAGTGCTCGGAGCCCTTCAGAACCGCCATAACCGAGATCAACCACATCTAAAATCTTTTCACGTAATCGATAATCCAAACTCTCATCTCTAACGAATTTTTCTTTTGATGGGCCAGGTCCTCCTATAAAAATACCATGTAATTGTTCCATATCTAAAAATAACTTATTTACCTCGTCTGAAATTCTACGATAAAAACGTGTTTCACCCTCCTCAATCAATCGCTCATACCTTTTTTGAGATTGTCCTCCTGCTCTATGTTTTCCATGGACTCCAGATGTAAATTCTCTTACCATTACCATATGACTACCCCTAATATATCCAACCGCAGATTCTTTTCTACCAATTGAGAGTAATCCGTATGTATCTTTTGGTGTAAGCATTTCTTCTAATGGCCACAATAAAAATTCACTTGCACAATGATATCTAAATGTTTTAATCGGTTCTGGAGGATCAATGATAAATTTTTCAATTTTTTCCGTTCCTTGAGTATTATTTTGTGGGATAGCTCCTGCAAACATTATTAAACCACTCTCAGGAACTTCTTTATAATTTTTTAACATCCCCAAAAGGTTTGTTATTCCTGCTAATACATTTTTTTTGGTTAGTTTTGATTTTATATTCTGGCTTTCGCTTGTCTCATTATTAAGATAATTGGTCACATCTGAAAGCTTACGATCATAAGGAATATATAATGAAATTAATTCAGTATGAAAACCTTTTTTAGATTTAAGCTCCTCTAATAATTTTTTCGTTTTATAAACTTTTAAGTCGCTGCTTTTTTTACGTTCTTCTTGAGGCATATCAATCTATAAATTATCAAAAGAATCAAAAGATTAATAGTTTTTTCTATATTCTCAAACACAAACAAGTCTAATTAAGGTGTATAATCATATCTGATAAGAATAATAAAAAATCTGAAATTCCAAAAACTCATCCCCGCTATCATAGTTTAAAATATCGCCATAAAATAATTGAAGGTATGAAAAATCTTGTCGTTGCAGAAGCGGGTTTAATTGCTCATGGAAGGGGAGAATGTTTTGATTATATTTTAGGTGAAAAAACTAATGAATATAGTAAAAAAGCAATTAAAGCAGCTCTTGCTGCCTTGCTTCTTGCAGAAAATCCAGTTATTAGCGTGAATGGTAATGTTGCTGCTTTAGTTTCTAAAGAACTTGTTACCTTATCAAAAGCCGTAAATGCACCTCTAGAAATAAATCTATTTTATCGAAAAGAAGGAAGAATTGAAGCAATTAAAACTATATTAGAAAATAGCGGAGCTACTAATCTATTAGGTATTAAAAAGAATGAAATGGTAGAGCTTGAAGGATTAGAGAGTAATAGGAGAGTTGTTAGTAAATTTGGAATATTTAAAGCTGATGTGGTGATGGTCCCATTAGAAGATGGAGATAGAACAGAAGTTTTAAAGAAGATTGGTAAAAAAGTGATTGCCATTGACTTAAATCCTATTAGTCGTACAGCGATTTGGGCGGACATTACTATCGTCGACAATATCATTAGAGCCTTACCAGAAATGATTAAAATTGTTGAAGAATTAAAAAATATGGATAAAGAACAATTAAATAATATTATATCAAATTTTAATAACAAAAAAAATATCCAAGATACTCTAGATTTAATTATAAATTATGTTAATTCTCAAAAAAAAGATGCCTTCAAAAAATAAATTCATAAAATATATAGTTTTGTATTCAAAAAAGATTAAAAAACTCTATTCATTTTTTTTTATTAATAAATATAAAAATATTCAGAATTATGGGTACTGATAAAGATATAAAGCCTAACATTTATGACTCTAACTACTTAACTGAAGATTTTCTCATAAGAAATTGTACGTTTGACGATCTAGACTTTGTAAAAGCAGTAAATGAAAAAGAGCTTCCTGAAGATTACCCCTTTTTCTTTTATAAAAGTATTTTTGATAATTTTCCAGAATCCTTTTTAGTAGCTTGCCCTAAAGACAATCCTCAAAAAATTATAGGTTATATAATGTGGAGAGTAGAAAAAATCCCCTCAAAGTATAGTTTACGAATAATTCATAAAGGCCATCTAGTATCCATTGCGGTCTTAGAAAGATATCGACGAAAAGGTATTGCTTCAGCTCTATTATTAAATACAATGCCAGTACTTAAAAAACATAATATTAAAGAATATGTCTTAGAAGTGAGAATATCAAATTATAACGCTATTAATCTCTATCAAAAATTCAATTTTAATATTGAAACCGTTAAAAAAAATTATTATAAAGATGGAGAAAATGCTTATTACATGATCCTTAAAATAGATGAATTTTAATCAAAGGATCTCTCTAAACCTTTTATTAAACTTGTTAATATTTCATTTAATGGTACTTTAATACCTAATTCTTCCGCATAATTTACGATTCTACCATTAATAAAGTCAATCTCCGTGTTTTTACCCTTGAGAACATCTTGCAACATGGAATTCTTATTTTCTGAACATTTATAGGCTACATTATAAGTTAATTCTATGAAATTTTCGTCAGATAAATGTATCTTTTTCATTTTAGCAACATTAATTGCTTCATTCACCGCCTCTCCCATCAAATGCTTTAATCTTTCATTTTCCAATAATTGACCATTTCTCAAGCGTGTTAGAGCACCTAAAGCATTGATTCCAATGTTAACAAATATCTTTTCCCAACAATCTTTAATGATATCGTCTGATAATGTAGTTTCTAATCCCCCTAAATCTAACCACTCTTTTAATAGATTTAAATCTTCATTAATTTTAGATAACTTTTCACTTTCTTTTTTAAAATCTTTCTTATAAGGAAAACCTAACTTCGTAAAACCAATTCCAGTATGAATTACTTTCCCTGGTCCATCTAATAATGCCCCATTACTCGTTACAATCCTGAATAACTTTTCTCTCGAACAATATTTTTCAATAAAATCTTCATTTCCAAGACCATTTTGTAAAATCACGATTCGTCGACTTTTTTCAATGATTTTTTTGTACTGCATCATTGCTGACTCTATATCATACGTCTTAGTACAAAGAAAAAGAAAATCAAATCCTTGAAAGGAACCTTCTAAAATGCTTTTTTTATGATCTTCAAGATTTTCAAATGCCCTTATTTTTACCGTGATTCTCTCTCCATTGATTTTTATTATTGATAATTTTTTTTTATTTATCTCAGCCGCGTGTGCTTTCCTACAATAAAATACTACTTCAGGTGAATATTGGGATGATTGAACTGAAGCAATATATCCGCCAAATAAACTACCTATAGAACCCGCTCCAATGATACCAATTCTTATTTGAGTTTTATTCATTTTTTATTATTCTATTAGCATTTTATTTTATAAATTTATCTAAACTTGTTTGACTCTCTGAATAAGTACCAGATTTCTTCTTTATATCTAAAATATTTACTTTACTAGGATCGATTCTAGGCTTAAGATCCAACTCCCTCATCATCATCAATGAATTTTTTGTAGCATAACCAGAAAAGTGATTGTTAAAATATATGCCCACCTTATCCACATTATTAATGACTTCTTTAACTGATAATGCCCATTTCTTAATCTCCTCTTCCTTGAATAAATAATCAAACCAAATTTTCTTTCCATATCCATGAAATCTGATATAAGCGAACTTGGAATTAGTCACATCCATCCTAGGAGGTAAAAGCGGCTCTATAACAGCACAATATGTCAAGTTGTTATTCATCAAATAATTAAAAACATCAACATCCATCCATGATTCATGCCGAAACTCTACAACCAAGTGATAACTTTCCCTACTTGGATCTCTGGGCCAATTCTCAATAAATTCTTTTAAATTTCCAAAATGCTCATCCCTTTTAAATGAAGGAGGTAATTGTATCAGAAAGGCAAGAAGCTTATTGGCAGATATCATGGGCGTCATAACTTCCAAAAAATAATCTAACTCATGCAAACATTTATCACAATCTAACTTGCTTTTATGAGTAATCGTCTTCGGAAGCTTCGCAGAAAAAAGAAAATTTTCAGGTGTTTTCTTTACCCAACTCTGAACAACCCATCTTGAAGGAATATTATAAAATGTTGTATTAATTTCATTTGTATAAAAAATCTTTGAATAATATGAAAGAAACTCCTCTTTTTTTAAACTCTTTGGATAAAATGGACCCACCCATTCATCATAACCCCAGCCAGATGTCCCTACTAAAATATTATTTCCCATATAATTCACCTGTTCTACGGTTGATTCCTCAACATCATATTAAAACCATAATAGTGTGAGAGATTGTTATAATTTTTTTCACTCTTCAATATTTATATTACAGTTTTAAAACATAATAATTAAGACCATAAAATTTTTAATTCAATATTTACTCTAATATTTTGTCGATGATAATACTTCTATTAAAAATATTTCATAATTATCATCGCAAGTTATTGGTCAAAACCGACATCTAATGCGAGACGCTTGTCTCTAACGCATTACATGCCGCCAATGACTGGCATCGGACCTCGCTGAAGAATGTCAAGGGAGATAAGTTTCAAGCGCTGCTTGGAAAAATCAATGAGCGTGGCAAATTACCATTAAACACCTTCGAGCTTTTCTCAAGGCAATGGTAACGCGGGAAGCGAGTGCTTAGGATAACCCAGACCTTGGTAATTCTAAGAATACCAAGCCAAGCATGAAAAATAAAACCATGCTCATAGGAACATTCTCCCACTAAAGTTTATTGTCCTATAAAAAATTTCAATTTTAATTTGCTTTTTACTGAATATGCTGTTTAATTTTTTTCACTTCTTTCATGATTACCCCTAACATGAGTAATCTGAACCTTTCCTTAAGTAGACGCCAATACGCCTCCGCTATTTGGTGGATATCTTGGCTTGGGCACCGATGAAGAGCGTGGCAAGCTGCGATAAGCTTGGGTTAGTCGCATGCAGACGCTGACCCCAAGATTCTCGAATTGGACATCCAATTGTGGTCTAATAACCCACAATATTCCCACTTAACGTGGGAAGGGAAACCCTGGGAAGTAAAACATTTTAATACCAGGAGGAAAAGAAAACAATAGTGATTCCGTGAGTAACGGCGAGCGAAAGCGGAATAGG
>JAEOTJ010000292.1 GCA_016839905.1 Promethearchaeota archaeon
ACTTTAGCATATGATTCAATGAAAGAGACTATTCAAAAAATCAAGGATGCAGGATTAAGAGATTCAGTTAAAATTATGATCGGAGGTGGAACGGTTGATGAAAATATCGTTGATTACGTTGGAGCGGATGCATTTGGAGAAAGTGCTGTTGATGCTGTCAATTTAACAAAAAAATGGGAGATGGGCTAATTGAGTGAAAAAAAACCACGTCAATTATATAAAGAAAGAAATCAACGAGTAATGGATGCTATTTCCTTAAAAGAACCTGATAGGGTTCCGATAACTCCAATGGTCACCTTTTTTCCGGGTGTTTGGAAAGGAATGAGTAAAAAAGAAGCGATGTATCAACCTCAAAAATTTGCAGAAGCTGCATTGGAACTTTTTCCGCCCATGAATTGGGACCAAGTACCACCATTAGCAACAGTATTTTCAGGAGATTTATTTGATGCATTTGGTATGAAAATATATAAATGGCCGGGCGCTAATGATGAGAAACAAAGATTACAAGATCATCAACCTTTTCAATTTTTAGAAGGAGAATACATGAAAGTTGAAGAATATGAAGAAGTATTTAGCGATCCGACTGGTTTTGCAATTCGTAAAATTATACCAAGACATTTTGCTAATCTTAAAGGTCTTTCGGCTTTTCCTCCATTTAGCGGTATTGCCAATGCAGCTACTTCTCACAACATGTTATCTTTATTCTTTCTAACTCCTGATGGACAGAAATTTCTTAAATCTGCTCAAGAGATTTTAAATAAAGCCTTTAGATTTTATGGTGCTGTAACTCAGTATGAAAAAAAAATGAAGAAATTAGGTTTTCCCCTCCAATTCATAAATGTTGTTCAAACCCCTTATGATACTGTCAGTGAATTTTTAAGAGGGATGAGAGGAATCATGCTAGATATGTATAGAAAACCTGAAGAATTGAAAAAGTTATTGGAAATGATGGTAGAATCTTCAATTCAAACTGCAGTTGAATTAGGAAAAATGACCCCTTTAAATAAAGTTGTCTTTATACCTTTACACAGAGGAGCAGAAGGATTCATGAATTTTGAACAATTTGAAACTTTTTACTGGCCTTATTTAACAAAAACAATAGAAGGGCTTATTGAAAATAATTTCATTCCAATGCCATTTTTTGAAGGAAAATATACAGATCGCTTTCAATATTTAGCGGAATTTGCTAAAAAACATAAAGGAAAGATGATTTATTGGTTTGATCAGTCGGATATCATTAAAGGTAAAGAAATTTTTGGAGATTATGCATGCATTCGGGGAAATGTCCCTGCTTCTTTATTAATTACTGGCACACCTTTACAAGTAGAAGAGCATGTAAAAGAATTGATTGCAGGATGTGCTGAGGGGGGTGGTTATATTTTAGATGGGGGAGTTACAGGCATACCTGATGAAGCTAAGCTTGAAAATGTGAAAGCCATGACAGATGCTGTATTCAAATATGGTATATATCGAAAATGAATATAAGTTTTTCAGGACAATCATGCCATTCCTTACAGGAATTAAAAAACAATTACCAATTTTTATCCATATCCATCAATACTTGTTATAAACTTATCGATGAAACTTTCGAGATGGGAGGTCTAAATAGGTGCGCCATACATGCAAGGGTTTCCTCCCATAAGCAGAAGAAAAGAGGAGACTTAAATAGTCAGATTAATGCTTTGAAAATCATTTGTAAGAGAGAAGGTCTTAAAGTCTCGAAAGTATATACTGATTTAGGTTCTGGTTTAAATTCTAATAGAAAGGCTCTCTGGAGGTTGATTAGAGACGCTAAAAAAGGGGTATTTAATATAGTTGTTGTAAATTTTAAAGATCGTCTCACTCGTTTTGGATTTCGCTATTTAGAGGAATATTTGAACGAATTTAATGTTAAAATAAAGGTCGTGAATAAACTTGAAAATAAGGCTCTTGAAACCGAGTTAGTTGAGGATTTAGTGTCAATTATTCAATCTTTCTCGGGGAGGCTTTATGGTTTGAGATCGCATGAAAATAAAAAGATTGCATTAAAATCATAAATGTTTTTAAATTCCAAAAGGTAATTTATAGAGATAGTTTTCTTTTTCTTTAATAAAATCATTGATTAATTCCTATCTTAAATCAGAGCCAACAATTTTTTGAAGAAATTCAGGATCCTTTAAAATATCTTGTTGATAACGTATTCTTTTTGTCATGATAATCAAAATTATTTTAAATTTCGTTGTTTATTATTTTTATTTCGTACTATATAAAGCCATCTAGTAAATTTTTGAATTATCAAATTCTTAATTTATAATTTCCATTAATATTATAAATTATTTTAATAAATAATGCTGTAAAAATTCTAAAAAATTATTTTCAGTATAAAACTTCCCTTAATTGTTCCTTAGTTTATGAGTTGACATATACATCAACACTTTATAGAATAAGAGAGTTTTCAATTAAACATTTATAAATGCAAAAAAACAAGTATTATTATAAATGTTTTTTCACATCTAGACTTAATAAGATGAAAAAAAAAAAGATTATTTACTTTTATCAGCCTGATAAGAAGCCTGTTAGATCAAGGAATAGTGATCGAATCGCCCCCTACTCTAGGCTAGGTAAGGAAAGCGCCTCATTGCCAGTTGCTGAACAGTCTATTTCATCTCATCCATCTCGTCGTGGCATTTCTTGTCCCAACGAGTATTGTTTCAATTTTAGGGGAAATACCTCCCAAAAAAGTTCTTATCCTTCATTACCTGATTTATTCCTCACTGCTCCAAAAAATCCTTTCAATCTCGATACTTCTTCTTTCCCAACCAATACATCTAAACGAAGCATTTCTTGTTCCGATGGACGCTGCATTCCTAACTTGAGAATGGATTTTTATAGAAACAAGCCTATATCAATATTGGATTCCCTTGCCATTAAACAAGGATCAAAAGTAATTACCCGAAAATTTGCCCTGATACCCGATACTTATTATAAGCGACAAGAATACAAAAAAATAACGGACAGGATGGTAAAGTTTCGCGATTTGGAAAACATGTATATTCGCATCTTAATTCGCTCCCTTCAAAATGGAAAGCTAACGCTTCAAAACTTTGAGAGCACTTCAAATTCTTTTATAAAAAGTAATATTTACGATAATCTAGAGATTACAAATATTCGTACAAATCAGTTTAAGAATCTTGTATTAAAGGAAAGAATGAGGCGCTGTGCAACGCAATATCCTTTTCATGCAGTTCGCAATTGGCTTATTCGCAATCACAACCTTTCAAGAAT
>JAEOTJ010000293.1 GCA_016839905.1 Promethearchaeota archaeon
AAAACGGGCCAGGATATCTTGGTCGTTTATGAAATATCCTTTTACAGAAAAATTATATAATTATTTAGAGAGATTAAAAAAACAATATTCGGACCTTAAAGAACGATCTAAATTTTACACGATGATCGATCAAGGAGTCTGTTTTCCATTTCAAGATGAATTTCGTGGTAAACTCCCTGAAGCATTATATCGAGCAAGTAATATTAATATTTCTAGATTTACAACTCGCTTTCCTTTTTCAATGAAATTAATTGGGTATGCTCGCTGTGATCCAATGGAAGGATCTAAAGCTATTAAGGAGGTTCAATATGCAAGAGAAGTGCTAGGACTTAGAGGGTTGAAATTACATCCTCGTTCTGAAGGTTGGGTAGATCAAATTAAATCAGAAAAAGCCATTAATGTCCTTATTGAAGCTGCAAAATATTCCATGCCCATTATATTCGATACTCGTGGAAAAGGTTCAATCCTAGCAATTGGAGACTTGATTAGAACAACTAGAAGTGTAATACAAAGTAAATATCCCAATATTTTACCTCATTTTAAAGTCATAATAGCTCATTTTGCTCAAGGAAATATCGATGATTATGAAGTATATAACACTATTGTTCAACCAAATACCTATGGAGATCTTTCAATGCTTCATGGTGTAGGGGCTGCTAATTTCTTTGAGAGTTTTAGAAAATGGTTCATTTCAAACAGAAAAGAAACTGTTGATAATCGAAAGTGGTCCGAATATCTTCTTTATGCTTCAGATTATCCCTACTTCGGAGATGTTCATGCTTCAAAGCTAATGATAAATATTATCAACAAGAAATTTTTTGATACTGGAGGAACTATTGAGGATGTAAAAAACATTCTTGGTCTCAACCAAATTCGTATTTTACCTGAATATAATTTACCACGAATAAAGTCGCAAGCAAATATTTTACCTAGCATAATTGTCTCAAATCCCTCATTTCAACAAAATCAGGTTAGCACTCATAATATGGGAATTGAATGCTTAGCAAATCTAATAATGAATAATATAATTGATATTAAGAGATTATGCATTCAATTTAATGAATCAATAGGTAATATTACTGATGATGTTCTATTAACAGCTCAAACACCCAAGAGTGACCAAGAAATTGATATACTATTTTTAGATCTAATAAAGGATCAAATAACCCTTTTTGCCCCACTTCATTCTAAAATGGAATGGAGTAATATTAAAAGTAAGTATTTTAATCCAGAAATTAGAGACTTTTTCGCAACAGCTTTTAAGCAATCCTACTTGGCAATAGATTCTAAAAGTATATTACAGGGCTTAGCACAGATTTTCCAATAGAAAAATCTTTTAACTCTATTGATTTAATCTTTTTTTAAAAATAAATAGAACTGAAAGTTAATATAAGGATTTCAATCATCAAAAAGATAAAGTAATTTTTGGAAATCCTTTAGAAATTTCGGAATAATTTTATTATTATAGAAAAAAATCTGATTAATGCAAATATCGAATTTTATTGAATCGATTCACTCGTTATCTCGAATGCCTTTCCATTAGGAAGTAAAATATTACCCTCCAAAAAATCTCTTGATTGATTCTCCTTTTTCAATTTTAAGAAACCATATATATAAACTAATGCTAAAAAGTGAAAAAATAAATGTGATTAAATTTATAATAATCTTAAAAAAAAGAATATTTTAAGAATATAATCAATTGAATTTTAAAGTGGTTGAATTTGCAAGGCTTAATGATTCTTGGTTTTAATAAATCGCCAGGTGCATATATTGATACAAAATATCCCGAGAATATTGTTGATGAACTGAACATTAAAACTTCAGATTTGATGAATATTTACGCGCTTCATCGAATGAGAAATATGGAACCCAACTTTATTAAAATGAAAATAAAAAACATAAACATGGCAAGCTTTTACTCGGGATTTTCTCCCAAGCACTATGTTGGCAAGCCAAATTTTACTATTACGGTCTTTTTATCTGATAATGATAAACTTCCTGATGATTTTGAAGGAATGATACGAAGAATAGCGCATGAATTACTACCTAAGAAAAGAGATAAGAATTTTGCGAAAAATTTAGCAAAAAATTATAACTTGTTAAAGGATTACAAAATACAGTCATTTTGGAAAGAACATATCAAAGGAGAAGGGAGTAAAATAAGGACAATCTCAGCTGAAGAATATTATAAAGACGAATCTAAACCAATAAGCCCGGCAAAACCTTCTCAAATGGCTATTAATGTAAAAGAAAGTAGGCTTGGTGACCAATTTATAAAATATGAAAGAGCCGAATATAAACTAAGAATTGAAGAACTCTCGCTGTCGATAAGAGAAAAAGATGAGAAGATCCGGGAATTAACCGAAAAACTAACTAAAAAAGTCTCATCTGAACATGCCGAAGAAGTTCAAGTTTTAAAACAACAATTAGATGAGAAAAATATTAAACTAGATGAATGGAGCCTGAAATTAGCAGACTATGCTGAAAAAAATGCTATATTATTAGAAACTGTTAGAAAACTAATAGAAATGTCGAATCAACAAACTGAAGAAATGGAAAGACAAGGGCAACAAATTATTGAATTAAAAAAAACTTTAAATGAAAAAGAATCCATTATAGATAAATCAAGTATCTTACTTGACGATGTCCTTTTTGATGGCGAAGAAATGGGTGAGGAATTTTATGATAATACTGAAAAAAGCCTAATTTATCACAAGATGGAAGAAAGAAATAAGGAATTGGACGCAAGAATCAAGGAATTGGAAGTAAAAAACAAGGAATTAGAAACTAAAAATAAAGAATTAAATATTAAGCTCAAGGAACAATCATATGGCGTGCTTGATAATGTTGTTTTCGATATTGAAGGAACGGGTGAACCAGATAGTGTATTAAAACAAGAAAATCAAGAACAAGAACAACCTAATCAAGAATTAGATGAAAATTCTAAATTATTGGGACAGAAAAACAAGGAGCTGAGTGAAAAAATTAGAGAATTAAATGGAAAAAATGAAGAAATAGATAAGTTAAATCAAGAAATTTTAAAGGTTAAAGAACAAAACATTACCCATCTAGATTCAATTGCAGATCTAAAAATAAAACTTAAAAATTTAATTGAAAAAACCGAGAAAGATAGCGCATCAGAAAAAGCTATTAGTACTGAGATGATGAACCAAATCTTTGAATATAGAAAGGACATTAAAATCTTACGACGTGAAAGGGATCATTATAAAAAAATAGTCACGGATAAAAATTTACTTTAAGAGGGTTGACTATAAAAGATATGATAACTTTAGAAAATGCTCTTGAAAAAACTAAAGAATTTATTGCTAAAATGAAAGGATTAGATATAGTATTAGGTGGAGGAAGACCTTTAATAGATTTATTAGACTTTCAAATAATAAATAAGGAGGAAAATGAAAAATACTATACTTTATTTGTAGAATTTATAGCAAGTCTTTATAATTCAAATCGAGTAACTTTTCGAGTTAAAGTTAATAAAGAAACAGGAACTGTAGATGATATCGAGCGAATTAAACAAGAATAAAATCGTAATCGATACTGGTGCTTTATTAAAATATTTCAAACTTTTAATTGATTCAAGATATGAGAAGTTAAGTAAAGATGAAAAGGATCAATTAATTCAATTTAATGAATTCTTTAAAGGAAGAGAGCTTTTCATCATCCCTCAAGTATTAGCTGAACTCTATTCTTTATTAAAGAGAGATGCTAAAGACTCAAAATCTAAAATAAAACATTGGCTAGAAATATTAGAAAAGCCTCATCTTAATTGTCTTCTTGAAAAATATGTCCCCAAAGAAGAAATCTTAGAAGAAGAAAAATATTTAGATTTTGGATTTACAGATATAGCCTTAATGAAGACATTGGACAAAAATAATTTTTTACTAACTACTGATTTCGACCTAATTAAATTGTGTAATTTAAAAGGATTTGAAGCTCGTCATATTGAGGAGATTTTTATCTTTTAAGTTTCTTGTAAGTAAATTAAATAATCATACTTATAAAATATATTAGGAATTGCTTTATTTTTAAGAAAAAGCTTTTAAAAAGTGTATCGAAATTTTTTACTTTTCCTACTTTTCCTATTACTTTTTGTAAGCATATTTTTATATATATCTTCTTTCTTTATTAACATAAGAAATTTAAATAGATGTAATTTAATATATAATATATAAATTTATCAATTACAATTATATTTAAAAAAGGTGCTTTATCACGAGTATTGATACAAAATCGTTTGATAATATCTTGTCTAAGATAATAAAAAGCGAAAGTGGGATAAAGAAAGTCATTCTTGTCGATAGAACAGGTCTTACCATCGCAAGCGTTTCAAAGTTTTCATATTTCCCTGCCGATGTAGATGGGATTGGTGCTATAGCAAGCGCTGTATTCTGTGCCAGTGAAGAACAAGGTAAAAACCTCGAGCTTGGCGATTTAGATATTGTAACTTCCGAATTTAGCGGAGGTAAGATCTTCGCAGCGTCGTGTGGACCTAAGGGGGTCTTATGTTTAATCAGCGATCCTGATATCAACATTGGGTTGATTAGATTGATCCTGAAACGCTCTGGCGACGAGCTCCGCGAGATACTTGACGAATTTTTATCGGAAGTGCCCGATACCCTAGACAGCGGCTTAGATTTATCCGACTTGGACGAGCTCACACCAGATTAATGAAATAACTTTTTTTTTCCTTACTTTTTTATAAAAATTGCCTATAAACCAAGTAGAAGCAGCAGCCCTTAAATTCAATAAGTATCATAAGATTATCGTTTTTCAATTTAGAAAATCTTCGATCCCTTTTTTTATTTATAAATAAATGTAATTATGGAATCATGAACCAATTCAAGGTGATTTTTTGAGTTCAAGAGCGGTTAAAAATAAAAATGGATTATTTAAAGAAGAAATCTTGGATATTG
>JAEOTJ010000294.1 GCA_016839905.1 Promethearchaeota archaeon
GTAGTATAGGCCTCATTGATGCCCTCAAGGATTATTATTTCTTTATCACTGTGCAACGGATGCTCCCTGCCAATTTCGTTGCGGCATATGCAACAGTGAAAGGGGATGCTAAGAAGCTTGAAAAAGGTATGAAATCTGCTTTTAGGCTGGGAGAAGAGATCGTGCAGCTCGTTGACAAAAAGTTTGAGTTTCCCGACGAATTTCCCCGTAGCTTCTTTGCTTTTGGTACCCATACGCGTTAACGCCCAGTATCTGCATTGTATTAAGATATTTTAATACAGTAATTCCTTAAATTGTAATGTCTTTTTGAAAGTATTTTACATTTAGAAAAGTTAAGATTTTTAAACCTAAAAGAATAATCACGTTATATTAGAATAAGAAATAAGATTCATCAGAAGTGAATAATCCTTATGAACACAGAACCTGAGAAAAAACGGTTAAATCTGAGAGAGAATTAACATGTTTAATGAAAAAACCTGTCAACGATGCGGTGTATGTCTTGAGCAGTGCCCTTTTATGCAATTACCAATAGAGAAAGCTAAGGAGGAAATTTCTCTTATGATTGAAACGAGAAAGTCCCGGAAAATAATACAAAATTGCGCACGTTGCTCATATTGTGATGTGATATGTCCCACGCAATCAAATCCATCAGCGCTTAGAAAAGATATTCGGTTGAGATACTTCCATGAAAAGGGTGTTACTAGCTTGCCACTAATTACTGAAGAGATGCCTTATAATCTTATGTCAATCAGTTCAGAAATTGGTTCTATGGAGAAAAGCAGGGATATAGAGAAATATACAAATCCCCCAAAAGGTAAGGAGATGTTTTACTTAGGCTGTGGTATTCCATATATTTTTCCGGATTTAGCTAAAAGTAAACTATTGGAGGATTTACCACTCATAGGAGGAATAAAATACTGCTGTAGTGGTTATGCTTATAGTCTTTTTGGAGAAAATGAAGCAAAATTAAAAGGTCTGGAACTTTATGACAAATTTCAAGCACTTAAGATTGAAAAGCTTATAAGTTTCTGCCCTGGCTGTGAAGATATGATTAAAGTTGTTTACCCCTCAATTGTCGAAGGGTTCAATATAGAATGTCAAAATATAATTGATTATCTTATAGAAAAGTATCATAAGGGGGAATTAGAATTCAAAAATAAGATAAATCAGAGAATAACATTTCAGGATCCTTGTCCTTGGAGAAATTTAGATAAGAAAATATACGAGGGTCCAAGAGAACTTCTCGAAATCATAGGAGCGGAGGTTGTGGAAATGAAACATAATAAGGAAAATTCACTATGTTGTGGAGCCCCGGTTGCAGTAACTAATAGAGTATTAGGAAAAAAAATTGCAAAAATGAAAATTAAAGAGGCAAAAGATGTAGATGCTGACTCGATTGCTTTTATCTGCACTGGTTGTCTTTTTGGACTCGCCAAATATACGTCATCGAAAAACATAGAATCATATTACATTACTGAATTAGCACAAATGGCAATTGGAGAAAAGCCATACCATAAAATCGTAGAGACTTCAAAACAAATTGAAAGTCATCTTTTTAAAACGGTCAGTGAAAATCTTAATTTAATGAAAGAAAATTATATCCTAAAAAATGGTAAAATAACACGCATTTAAAGATGATAAATTCTCTTAATATTTTTATTGAATTTGCGCTTTATTTGTTTTGATA
Organism: Promethearchaeota archaeon; assembly: GCA_016839905.1. Next base: position 1,688 of record JAEOTJ010000294.1, read on the forward strand.
TCTGACCTAATTCTCCAATTAAAAGATTTTTACTAATAGTGTGGGGATCTTATCCAAATAAATTGTAGAACTAACTTTTAAACCAGTAATTTGAAAATCTTTATCATTTTTCTTTATGATAATATGTTGGTTTTCTTGAGTTTTAGGTATTTTAGAAGAAATAAATACAACAACAACATCATTTAGTTTTTCAAGGATAACAAGAGCAGGTCTTCTTTTTGATGTTGTTAAATCCGTGAAGGGGAATGGTAATAAGACAATTTTACCTTTCATTTATATCGCTCAATTAAATCTTGATCTGTATAAATATCTGGTTCCTTTTCTAAGAATTCTTTTAATGAATATTCAGCAAGTTCTTCTAATTCTTTACTAGTGATTGGTTCCTCGTTTGATTCTATGTTTTCCAGATAATTTTCAATAGCACCCTTCGCTATGGAAGCCCAATTGATTTCAGGGTGTTCTTCCATTTTCTTTACCAAATCATTAGAGATATTTATTTTTAATTCCGTCATCTTTTTACAATAAATATAATATTATTATCCAAATTTATTTTTTTAGATTTATTATATTATTTTCCAAATCATTTATTTATTTTTTTTAAAGATTTATTTATCTCTCTATTATCTCCCTCCGCCATGCTGCCCCCTTTTTAATGTCTTGTAGGATTCACAGAATGTTTTCTTTCTTTTTATAAATCCAACTTCTGTGCAAAACGCATAAAAATTACTCAGAATAGTTAGAGACACAAGGTTCGAGCCTTTTTAAATTTTGTCCCCAATTTAATGAAGATTGGCTAATTTTTTAAGATTTTATTTCTAGCGTAATTGACAAGTCCTTCAGCTCTTATAATTTCTTGTAAGAATGAAGGCATTTCATTTATTTTATATTCTACATCGGTCGAAATATTTTTTATGATCCCGTTTGTGAAATCAATATCCAATTCATCTCCATTGCTAATTCCACTTATATCCTCTAGCTCGATTATTGGTAAGCCAATGTTTATTGCATTCCTAAAGAAAATTCTCGCAAAAGAGGGAGCAATAACGCACTCAATACCAGCATATTTTAAAGCTACAGGAGCTTGTTCCCTACTTGAGCCACTTCCAAAATTTTTACCTGCAACGATGATTGAAAATCCAATCTCCTCCTTTTTCTGTTTAAAATCAGGATCTATGTCTTCCATACAATGTTCTGCTAAAAAAAAGGGATCAGAATCGACCAAGTATCTTGCTGGAATAATTTCATCAGTGTTTATATTTTTTCTGTCATATTTTATTATTTTTCCTTTCAATTTTTTTCACTCTCCGAGTTTTTATAAATAATCCGGTCCTGTTATATATCCTTTAATAGCTGAAGCTGATGCTATTGCGGGATTTGA
>JAEOTJ010000295.1 GCA_016839905.1 Promethearchaeota archaeon
TAACACCAAACCCTGTATCCCATCATCTGCTATAGAATTTGGGAATGCTTATTTCATAATAATCTTATAAAAAAGTTGTATATTTAAAAATAGATACTAATGAGATTTTCTAGTTTATTAATCCATATAATAAAATATATATTTCAATAATTTGCGAAATTTTAGCCTATTTTTCGTGATATATAAAATTTAGAAATATATCCTTAGAAGTTAATATAAAAAACTTTAATTATACAACATGACTATAATTATTCAAATATATTTCCATAAGAGAGTTAAAAAATAATGTATGGTGCTCTCTTTAAAGTGGTTGTTTCTCAAAAATACTTATAGAACGGTCAAAATGGAAGGGATCCCATATAAAATTTGCATTTTTGGTGACGGAGGTGTGGGCAAGACCACTCTAGTTACTCAATACCTCACGGGTGTATTTAATGTAGCTTCTGAAATGACCATAGGCGTAGAATTTCGTTTAAAAAAGCTGGAAATTGAAGGAAAAAAGGTATCTTTACAAATTTGGGACTTAGCTGGTGAAAAACAATTTAGATTTATTTTACCAAGTTATATCGATGGCTCATCAGGTGGTATCTTCATGTATGATATAACAAGGTATGTAAGTTTCGATCATTTTAATTATTGGTTAGAAATCTTTAATGAAGGGCTGAAAAGTGAAAAAGAAAAAGTTCCCCTCATGATAGTAGGTGGAAAATTAGATTTAGAGAATATAAGAGCAGTATCTAAAAATGCAGGTCTTGAATTAGCTGAAAAAAATAATCGATTTAGATTTTTTGAATGCTCTGGAAAAACGGGGGAAAATGTAGAGCAGATCTTTATAGAACTCACTCGTGAAATGATGAAAATGAAAAATTTAATTTAACTCAAGAATTTATCACTCTTTATAGAATTAATATTCAGCATTTAGTATTAAAAATTTATTAACTTAAAGATTGTAAATTTTATGGGAATCTGGAAGTTTTTATTATTAATTTTCACGTAGTTTTTAATTAGTTCTTTTTCATTACATAATAGCCATAATATTACCTTTATATATTATTTTTATTTTAAGCAAAGATATGTAACAATATATTAATCCCTCCTTGGGACGGCTTGGCTGATTTTTTATTTTCTTTAACTATTATGGCAAAAGATTAATTCAAGAATAATATGAGTACCCCAATCTTTAAAGATTATGAAAAATGAAGAAAGACATTTTTCGTAAATTCGTCGGCGATAGTTAATTTCTCCGAATCGCCTAATAGAACTTAAATTAAGGCTTTTTTTTAGATTATATTAAAATACTTATATTTATTAGTTAGATGAAAGTTGAAAATTATAATATATCTTCAATGATATTTAATTCTATCTATCAAATTATTAATCCGTAAAAAAAACCTTATTAATTCATTAATATAATTCAGTTTTTTTTATTAAATCATTAATAATTTAAAATTTGTGTTCAAAAATTGCTTTTTAAATCATTATTGATAAAAAAAATGAATAATTAAAACATAAAGATTTTTGCCAGATCTGGAAGTAAATATATCTTCTCTGAGATATCAGCTTATTGATTAAAATGTCATGAAATCAAATTATTTTAACTTTATTACAGTAATATTATTTGAAATGGCGAAAATAATCCTTGTCTGAAAGATTTAAATAAATATATAAAATTATAAAAATAATAAAGACTGAAAAATTTTATTATTTATTATTATATTTTTAAGGAAATTATTAGAAATAATTATTAGTTAGATTTAAAAAAGGTTTTACTTAAAAACTTCATCTAGAGAATCTAATACTAAATCTGGGATTAAATTTCTCTCGATAGAATTTGATATTTCAGATTTTCTTTCCAACTCATAAATCATATCTCTTGAGGTGACACCTGTTAATACAACAATTGTTTTTATATCCGCACGATTTCCTGCTAAAATGTCAGTATTTAATCGATCACCGAAAATACAAACTTGATTTCTGGGAATATTTGTATCTTTTAAAATCAATTCAATCCCAAAAGGTTCTGGTTTTCCAAATATTCTGATAGGTTTTTTTTCCGTACATGTTTCTAATGCATTAACCATCACACCAGCTCCTGGCAAAACCCCTCGAACAATTGGTAGTGTCGCATCGGTGTTGGTTGCATAAAACTGAGCATTTCCCTCCAATATGCATTTTTGAGCGATTGCCAAATTTTGGTATTTAAAATCTCTGTCAAGCCCTACAATTACAAAATCTATATCATTGTAATTTATAATTTCTGTAAATATTGTGTGCCCTTTCAATTTCAATTCTTCCCTTAAACCAACTTCTCCAATTACAAAGATATTAGCATTTTTTTTAATTCTTGTTATTTCAACTGCAGTAATCAAGGCACTTGTATAAAAATCAGAAATTTTACTTGGAATCCCGAAATTTTTTAATCGTTCAACATACATTTGTCGGGTTATTGTAGAATTATTAGAATTATATACGACTTTAATAGAGAGGTCTTTTAATTCTTGAATTACATTATCACTATTAGGAATTAAGGATTTTCCTCTATAAACAACACCATCTAAATCAAAAATTGCTAATTTGATGTCATTTAATTCAGCAGTTAATTCTTTCATAATTAGAACCATCCAATTGGGAATCCTAGTAATACATAAAAGAAACTTATACCAACAGTAATCATGATTGGATTTAACAAATTATCCGCGATAATTACTGGAAAATAATCTATTAATAAAAAAATAATCGCAGCAATTAATGCATATATTGGGCCAATAATAATTAATCCAATTAGGAATGCTGAGGTTGTTCCTGCAATTAATCCCTCCCAAGATTTAATATCCCCACCAATACACGTGTATTTATGTTTTCCATATCTCCTTCCTATCAAAGCTGAAAGAGCATCTGAAAAACAAGCTATTAATATCGCCGTAACGACTGTTAAAATATTTACCAGTCCTATTACAAATAGTAAATATGAAAAAATAACACCTACTAATAAATAAATTTGAGGCCCTGCAGCATTATATTCTTTTTTTCTAAGAACTGCTTTTGTCAAGAAATTAAATACAGAATATTCTGGACCCCACATTACTCGTATTAAGTCAGATAAAATTGCTAACATCAATGCACAAAATAAAGCAAAAAGAGTAAGATCCACGATGGCTTGAGGATCTGAAACGTGATAAGGGTAATTAGCATGAATGTCTCCCCAGAATAAATTATAGAATGGTTCAGTATTCTTCATAGACAGAATGATCAAATTATTCGCAATTTCCGTTAATGGTGGAATAAAAAAAAAACCAAAATAAGCTAGAAATAATAAAAAACCTGCGAGATGAAAACTTTTACGTACTGCTTCCATTTTAATAGAAATCTTATCTTTATAGGGGTCTTCTTTAGTCATTGATTCTATATATAATTTTAAGGATCTTTTTTTCAAATCCTTCTTAGTATTTTGATTTTTACCTTCTAATTCCATTTTTTTTTTCTTACTTTGAATTTTTAATGCGAATGAAATGAAAAATGCAAATAATATTCCAATCCACCATACCATGAAGCCATTAAAAGGATGTAGAAATAATCCAATGAATAAATTATAAAAACCAAAGACGGCGATTAAAATGCCACAAATAAGAGTGGAACTCCCTCCATAGCGATTATTTGCTTTATATCCTTTATAAGCGACAATAAACATTAATATTGCTAAAAGGAATAAAAACATTGTGAATGTGGTATTATAACAATAAGCGACGATATCCCAGTTAGACATTCTTACAATCCATTTAATCTATGAAGTAGAGAAAATTGGATTTGTATTAAATTTTATCAAAGATAAACCATATTTTTAATATAAAACTTTTAATAGAGATCATTTTATGGATAGTGAAAATAATCGCTTTTTGAAGACTTTATCCAAGCAACCTACTAGATCTATGCCTTTATATTGCACGGGTTTTCCAGAATCAGATTTTATTAAGAATTATATAAAAGAATATGATATTAAACCAAAAAATGATAAAGCTTTAATTTTAAAAAAGAAAGATTATTCAATTATAAGTCAAATGGGATTTGATGCTATATCAATCTGGGACTTTAGAAGGGGAAAAGGTGGTTATGATTTAAATAAATTGAAGGCTTTAAAAGTCGATGGATGGGGGCGTATCTATAAAGAAAAGTGGTATCAATGGGATGGTGTATTTAAAGATGAGCAGATAATAGATAAATGGCCTTATTTAAATTTACCCCTACAAAAAGATATCAATAAATTAGAGAAATTCCTTCAAAATATAAAAGGAATTATTGACCTTGTATTATCCTTACCTGGATTATTTGAAAAGACATGGCAATCAATGGGTTTTCTTTACTTTTCCAAATGTTTAAGGAAAAATGTCACATTTATAGAAAAAGTTATAAATTTCTTTACTGATTATATTAAAAAATTGATTAAAATGCTTCAAAATGTTGGAGGGAGTATCTTTCTTGTCGCCGATGATTGTGGTTATAAAAATAGAATGTTCATTCCAAAACAATTATGGGAAAAATATTTTTTCCACAAATACAAGGAAATAATTGAAATAATCCATGACCACGATCATAAAGTAATAATTCATTCTGATGGTTACATTTCTGAAATGATTGATATATTTATTAAGTTAGAATTTGATGCGGTTCAGAGTTTAGAACCTAATTCAGGAGTGGATATTTTTTCTCTTTTCAAAAAATTCTCGAATCAAATAGTTTTTATTGGAAATTTCGATTCAATTTTGCTAACGTATGGAACACCAATTCAAGTAAAACAATATGTAGAAAAATTAATCATTAAAGCAAAGGAATCAAATTGTTTTTTAATCATCTCTCCAACGCAACAAATTCATTCAAAAGTGAAACCAGAGAATATTAATACCATATTTAAGACTATTAAAAAAAAAAATAGATTTAAACATCATGAGTCTACATCATTAATATAATTTAATATAATATGTAAAATTCAATTTGATTTTTAAATGAACAGAATATTTAAGGCATGGTTTAAAAAAGCATTTTTGCGTGATATGAGAATTACCAAAAAGGGCTTCATATATTTTTTAGTAGCATTTACATTTGCTTTCGCAACCTTAATTAATCTAGTCATTTCTATCTCAACTTTAAATATTGGTTTAAATATTGAGGAAATGTTTAATACGGGCGCAATACCTGTCATAGTATTAATATTATCACTTATAATTTCAGGATATATTGTAGATTTATGCAAAAATCGTATGAAATTATTATTGATTTCAGGTTTTTTTATTCTTTTTGGATTATCTCTAAGGCTTAGTGAAGATATAGTATTAAATACAATTGGAGATAGTATGACGATATTTTTTTTTGTAATATTCATACTTGATTTAATGACCATAATAATCCATGAAACAACAATTTTAAATCGTGGCAGGTTAATTGGATATTTATTTTTCTTTTCATGCTTAATTAGTATTCCCTTTATCTTTTTAGTATTAATAAATCCTTATTCTATTCTTTTCTTCTTAATAATACTCTTCATTATCCTTCTTTTCATCTATACAGATTATTCCTATATTGAAACAACTGAAAGATTATCTTCCGATATAACTTTTAAAGATTCATTAAAAAAACGTTCATTAAATGGGTATCTATTGGGGTTTTTAACACTTGGATTTGTTATTGGTAATGCTTATCCCTTGACAATTCCAATATCTTTTCAATCAATTTGGTTTATTTCTTTTTTATTACTTTTTTTTGTATATATCGGAGTTTTGTTAGATAATATGGGAAGAAAATGGAGTTTTACTGCAGGGATTGCGATAATTGCGGGTATAGTCATTCTTCTTGGAGTTTTTCCTTTAGAAATCTCTTATTCTATCTTCTTAGGTGTGGCGATTCCAACAGTTTTAGTTCAAGTTATTACTTTTGCCGGTGATTTATCTACTGAAAGAAATACTTTAAAATATAGAGGAAGAATATTGGGAATATTTGTACTATTTCTTATAATAGGATTTTTAGGAGGTTTTATTACAGCATATTCTTTATCCCAATTTTATTTCACTGACCCTAATAACCTTTCTTGGATACCAAATTTAACTAATGCTATAAATGCTCTTCTTTTAATATCTTTACTCGTTTGGATAATGCCCTTGTCAGAAATATTATCATCAAAGGAATCAGATTGGGCCTCAACTCTAAGACATTTATATATTTTTAATAGAGATTCAATATGCCTACATGCTAAAAACTTTTTACCTGATAATGATATGATTGATCTACTCCCTGAAGATCTAGTAACGGGAGGTTTAACAGGAATCTTAACATTAATTTCAGAAATAACTAATGAAAAGAAGAAAAATCTAAGGATTATTGATAAAGCCGGAATTAAGATATATTTTTCTTATGGTAAATCAGTAATAGTTGCTTTAATTTCAACTAAATATCTACCTGTTTTATTTAAAAAGCTGGAAATATTTACTAAGGAATTTGAAAGACAATTCTATAAGGAATTATCAAATTTTAAGGGAAAAATTAATCCTTTTTTTAATAAGACCGATATCTTAATAACTAGATATTTTAAGTAAAAGAGAAAATTATTAATTTAATTTCCTAAAAATTATTATTAAAATTATAATATCAATGTTTTATTAGGTTTAGAAAAACACAAAAAATAAATATTATTAATACAAGATTTATATAAAATAAAGTTAGATGAATATTGTATAATCTCAATTCAATTTTATCTTAATTAAAATTAATAGTTAAAGAGAAGGAGTAAAAACGACCCATGACCACAGATGATGCAATTACACCGGATACTTTAGATGATATTTTAAAGAAATTCTTATCAGCGATTCCAGAAGTAAAAGCAGCAGCTATAGTATCAGTCGAGGGCTTACCTATTGCCTCTGCACTCCCTCAAGACATTGACGAGACTCGAATTGCCGCTATGACAGCAGCACTCTTATCCTTAGCAGAACGGGCAGTCATTGAAATGAATAAAGGAGATTTTGTACAACTCTTTGTTAAGGGTACTGATGGGTATTTATTAGTATTAGCTGCAGGGATTAATGCCGTATTGACAGTTTCAACGACAAAAGATGTAAGACTTGGTTTAATCTTTTTAGATGCCAAAAGAGTATGTGATAAAATTGCTAATTTAATTTAATTTAATTTAAAGTGGAAAAACCACAATCTATTAATTTTAGCCTTCATTTAATTTCTTAATTTAAAATTTTATTAAATCCGCCAGAGATTATAAAACTCTGAGCTGAACGACCAAACTAGTGATTTGATGTTTAAGCTCTTCACAATCCAAGGGAAGATTTCCATACCTCCATTCTTATTTGATCAAGAGAAATCAATTAGCGCCCGCATAATATTGAGCGAAGATTATGAAGGAATTATTACTCGAGAATATGGTTTTATTATTGCTATTGTTGATGTACTTGATGTTGGACATGGAATAATCATACCAGGAGATTCGAATACCTTTCATGAGGTTACATTTACAATTCTTACATTTAAGCCCTCTATTTCCGAAGTCGTTGATGGAGATGTTGTGGAAATAGTAGACTTTGGTTCATTTATTAGGTTAGGACCTTTAGATGGGCTGGTCCATGTCTCTCAGATATGCGATGATTTTATTTCATATGAACAAGTGGGTAATAGATTTATTGGTAAAGAAACGGGTAAAATTCTTGAAGTAAACGATGCAATTCGAGCAAGAATTATAGCAGTTAGTTTAGGTGGTGGAAGGAGCGGGAAGTTAGGCTTAACATGTAGGCAAAAATACTTAGGAAAGTCTGATTGGATTGAGCAGGATGTTGAAGAATGGTTCAATGAAAAAGAGGATAACCTTGAAAAGACAAATAATGAAAATGATAAGGAAAAAAATTAAAAGATTTGGTGAATGATAATTCGGGAAAGAGCTTGTAAAAATTGTCATTTGATAACTAAAAATGAATCTATTTGCCCTAAATGTAAAACCCATACATTAAGCGATGACTATACTGGTGAAGTAATTCTTTTAAAACCACAAGTATCTAAAATCGCGGAATATCTTAAGGTTATAATTCCTGGAAAATACGCGTTAAGAGTAAGATAATTGTTCTACTCGATTATATTTATGTTTCAATTCAGAAGAAATACATTTTTAAAAATTTCTGATGAAAAATATTTTGAGTTAATAGAATAAATTGAAGAAATAAATTGATATAATTGGATAAAAATCTAAAACTTCCATATAATAAAAGATATAAGTTTGCTAAACCTTTAGGTAATTTAATTGCAGGTACACGTGAAGGAACACTTTTAGAAATTGAAAATGATTTCAGATCCCTTGCAGAGTCTGGTGTATCCTTTAATTTCTTTCTTGTTGGTGATATTGTAACTAAAGATTTCTTATCAAATTCATTTTTGAAGGATTATATAAAACTTTGCATTATTGATGAAAAAACTCAGAGAAAACATATTAATATTAATAATGAAGATTTTTTTGAAGAAATTATTGAATTTAAGAATCCAGCAGGAATTATTGCTAAAGAAAGTTGGTTTCTTTTAAAAAAAATCATTGATTCAGGAAAAAGGACTTTATTAAAAATAGTTGAAGGAGAAGAGGATTTACTTGTTATACCACTGACTTTAACACTTACAGTAAATGAGAAAGTAAAAAACATTGTATTTTATGGACAACCTCCCATAACAGATTCAGATTTTAAAATCCCTGAAGGTATAGTTTTAGTAGAAATAAATGAGGGCATTCTGGAAAAAGTCAAATCTTTATTAGATATATTAGAACGATTTTAAATCGAATAATAACTAATAAAACCAATTCTTCAATGTTATTCCTTGTCATTTAAATCTCTTAAATTTTTTCCAGATTCATCTTTTTTTAAAAACCATAAAAGGAAGATTGAAAAAAATAAACCTAGTGCCCAAGAAATGATGATTATAATGAAAAGAATAAAAAAGAATCCAACTAATACATTCTTAAGCCAAAGAAAAATAACAATTATAAAAAATAATAATATTAATTCTAACAAAATCATTCTTTTAGCAATTTGTTGAGATTTTATTGGCATACCAGAAATAAGAAAAACTAAAATTTTATTTTGTATATATCATTTTATACCTAAATAATTTAGAGTAATTCTTTAAATTAATTGAATAATAAATTTAATCTAAGTTAAAATAATAAAAAGGTTCAAGATGTCATTAAATATTGAAATATTAGAAGAAAATAAGAATCCTTTAATAGAACGAACAGAATTTAAATTCAAAATAGATCATTTTGGAAAGGGAACTCCAAATAGATTAGAAGTAAAACAAAAACTATCAGCCATGAAGGGATCAAATGAAAAATTGACTATTATTAAAAACCTCCAAACTTATTTTGGAGTTTCTCATGTAATAGGAAATGCATATATATATGAAAATGCTGAAGATTTAAAATTTTTTGAGCCCTTTCACATCCAGGTGCGAAATTTCCCTAAAGAGAAAAGGCAAGAGATAATAAATCTCAAGAAGAAAAAAGAACCTTATAAACATCTTTTATGATTATAGTTAAAGTGATAATAATTAAGATATGATTTAAAAATGACAGATGCATCAAAATATTATGAAATGGAGGGAGATAAGTTAGTTAGAACTCATCGAACCTGCCCTAAGTGTGGAACGGGATTCTTTCTCGCAAATCATTATGATAGATGGAGCTGTGGGCGTTGTGGATATACTGTTTTTAAAAGAAAGGGAAAGAAGGCTGTTAGGGGTAGAGGTGGCACAAAAGGAAGAGCCCCTCGGAAGAGAGTCAAGAGTCAGTGATGATAATTGACGAGAAAGCTATGCCTTGGAATAGAGAGTACCGCACACACGTTTGGTATAGGTATTATTGATTTTGATGCAAATATCTATAGTCTTGTTAATGATGTATTTATTCCTGAAAAAGGAGGATTGCATCCTGTTTTAGTGAAGGAACAGCATCTTAATAATTTCATGAAAACCATAAATAGAGCATTAACGGAAGCAAACTGTTCTATTAAAGATATAGATTTGATAGCATTTAGTCAAAGTCCTGGATTAGGACCTGTATTAAAGATTGGTGCTCTAATTGCCCGAATACTGAGCCAGCTTCTCCACATACCTATCATTGCTGTTAATCACTGCATTGGACATATTGAAATTGGGCGTATCATGTGTAATATTGAAGATCCACTTACACTTTATGTTTCTGGAGGAAATACCATCGTGAGTGCATATGAGTCTGGACGTTATCAAATTTTTGGAGAAACACTTGATTTAGCAATAGGGAATATGATTGATTCTTTTGCTCGGGATGCAGGCTTAACCCATCCCGGAGGTCCTAAAATTGAAAAATTAGCTCTTGAATCAAAAAAATATATAAAATTACCATATGTTGTAAAGGGAATGGATTTATCCTTTTCAGGACTTTACACGGCTGCAAAAAGATTAATCGAATCCAAGGATTATGGAAAAAAATATAATTTAAATGATGTAGCCTACTCATTACAAGAAACCTCATTTGCAATGTTAACTGAGGTCACCGAACGAGCGTTGTCCCATACTGAGAAGAAAGAAGTACTTCTAACTGGAGGAGTAGCTGCTAATAAAAGATTGCAGGAAATGATAAAATATATTAGTAATGAGCATGACGCAAGATTCGAGGTGGTTCCATTAAAATATGCTGGAGATAATGGGGCAATGATAGGATGGGCAGGGATCTTGAGGTATAAAGTGGAGGGGGGAAATGATATGGCAGAAACAATAATTAAGCCTAAAGAAAGAATGGATCAAATTACAATTCCTTGGAGGGCTTAGATTAAGAATGAGCTCTAATATTATAAAAGAAAATGTTATTCATAAAGGCGCTGAAGCAAGTCTTTACCATGGTTATTGGTTCGATAAAGAAGTCATTTTTAAATATCGTGTTCCTAAAAGATACCGTTTGGAAGAATTGGATAAAATTCTAAGAACTGAAAGAACTCTCAACGAGGCGCGAGCGCTAATAAAAGTAAAAAGTTATGGAATAAATGTCCCTCCGGTATATGAGATTGATGCGATAAATTCGACAATAGTAATGAAATACATTAAAGGGGAAAAATTAAAAAATATTTTAAATTCATTGGATAATGATATAAAGAAGAAATATTTTAATATTATTGGAAAATATATCGCTATACTTCATAAGAATGGACATATTCATGGAGATATAACTACAAGCAATATCATTCTCACTAAAATGGAAAAAATCTTTCTGATAGATTTTGGATTGCATGAATACTCTGATACTACAGAAGATAAAAGTATAGATTTACACCTTTTTAAAAGAGTCCTAATTTCTTCTCACGGAAAAGATTACCAATTTTGTTATAATGCATTTTTAGAAGGGTATCGGTCTGAATATAAAAATGAGCAAGAAAAGGATTGCAATAATATTATAAAGAATATAAAAGTCGTAGAATCTCGAGGTAGATATATGAAAAAAGAAGAACGACTAACTTAAGACGTTAGAAAAACATATAAATAATTTTCAATTTATTTTAAAAGAATTCAATTATTCGTTCAATTAATTACATAAATAATTAAAATTATTTACAAAAAATGATTTTCAGTTCTTTATATATGAGATAAATATAAATAAAATTTATACTTATTATTATTATAAGAAATAGTGGAAGAGTATAAAGGGCAAGGTTTTTTATTGCTGAAAATATACATCCCAGATCATTTTATCGATATCATTTTTAAGAGTTAGTGTAATTTAGATGAGCAATAGAAAAAAAAACGAAGAAAAAACGAAAATGAAGAATATTACAATTAATATTCCAGAGATTTATGATAAAAATATTGCTAAATTAATTAAATTAAAAATGACAAGTAGCAGATCTGAAGCCATACGTACAGCAATACGAGACTTTCTAAATAATGAATTTGAAAAAAACTTAGATTTAATTGGATTTTTTGATGATGAAAAAATAGATTAAAACAAATAATTCAACGTTTTAAATTATCTTCTAATTTTCCTTGCTTCTCTTTCAACTTCACGTAGAATTACTAAATCATCTACTCTTATTGGACCCTTAACATTCCGAGTTAAAATTCGATTTTTATCAGGACCCTCAAGAATTCTTACTTTAATCTGTGTAATCTCCCCCGTTAAACCTGTCCTTCCAATAACTTGAATTACTTGTACAGGAATTGATTGGTCCCTTACTTCAAAACCTTTACTTTTATCAAGTTTAACCATTTCTTTCTCCCAATTACTTTTTAATGTTATTAAGTTGTTTTAATAAATCTTCTAAGAGTTTTTCATTTCCCGTGCCTACTTTATCTATTGAAATAGCAGATGAACCCACACTTATTCTGACAGCATTCCCTAATTCCTTTTTAGTTGATAAATAGGCATAAGGGATCATTTTTTCTTCACATAACAAGGGAACATGGAACAAAATTTCAGGTGGACTTACATCTTCTGCCATTATAACTAATTTTGCATTGCTTCTCTCAATGGATTTTGTCACTTCATTCATGCCCTTTCTAATCTTGCTATCTTTTGTCTCAGAGATATCATTTAAAGCATTTTTTATTTTAGTTTTAAGATTATCTGGAATATTAAACTTTATGTATGACATTTTTCTTTCTCATTCTGATATATTTTCTTTATATTATCATAAATCATCGATTAATTAGATGAAAATAGTGAAGAATATTAAATAAAATTTATGATTTAAAGCAGAAAGAAATTTATTGATGATTTAAATTGATATCAAATTAAAGAGTAGAAGTTATATTTTTATTTTTTTGAAATCCATTAACCAATTTTTTGAATTCTTTATTATAATGTTCTTTTGGAGTTTTATCTTTTAAATCAATATTATTACTTAGCCATTTTTTTTCCTTCTTCATTATAAATCCATTCTCCAATTTAGATAATTAATGATTAATATTATAATAAGAATCTCGCTTCGTGATTCTAGTAATAATTCCAATATATAAATAAATCTAATATACTTTTTAAATTATTAAGAAAATTTCATACTAAATTCGAGATTTTTAATATTACTTCAAAGTTAAATTCCAAAATTTTTTTTAATATGCAACCTAACATTATTTATGATTATTCCTGTGAGATGTTTTTCATGTGGTAAACTCATTGCTCATATTTACAGTCAATATCTTGAATTATTAGAAAAAGGCAAAGCTGCAGAAAAAGCCTTTAAAGATTTGGGCATTGAAAGATATTGTTGCAAAAGAATGATCGTCTCACATGTGGATCTTATTGATGATTTACTAAAGTTTCCTAGATTACAATAAGATTTTCTGAGAAAAAAGATTTTCCTCTATTGTTTTCCATAAAAAGCAGTCCATCGAGTTTTTCGAGGATTTTTTTTAAATTTTATCAGGGCTTTTCTGCATTTTGAGGTACAAAAATTAAATATTGTGCCATCTCTTTTAACAAACATTAGTCCCCTTCCTATTGGAATGTCATAGCCACAAAAAGAACATTTTTTAACTTTTACCATTTGGTCACAACTTATTATTGTTAATAATTATTTCTCAACTTACTTTTTAAAAAGTTCAGCTTCCCCATATTTAATGACTTTCATATTTATTAAAGTTATATCATAAGAGATTTCATTCCCTCTTACAGTTCTCCGCCGTTTATCTCCTTTTCTTTTAGGTTTATATCCAATTCCCCGCTTAGCCAACAGGATTCTCTTCTTTACAGGTCCATGAACATCCTTTCTCATTGGAAAACCGCTAGCATCTGTTCCTCCTGTGATTTGAAACTCAAAATTTGGAAATCCAATTAAACCCCCTTTAATAATATCTCCAATTTTCATTCCTTCAAATCGGAACTTTTTCTCATCAATTTCAATGAGTTTAGATAGACCCCTACCAGAACCAGAGTTTCCTCCAGAAATGTTTAATTTATATACTCTCTTTTCAGATGACATGATAAATCTTAATCTTATAGAATTCAAGTAAGGAAGATCAAGAAAACTAATATTTATTTTCATAAAAATTTTATGGAAATTAGATATTAAAGATTGAACTAGGAAAATAGAAAAACCTATTAATATTAAAAAAATAAATTTAAAATAACATGCAAGTTTTTGAAGCCCTCGAATTAAAAGAATTTCCTTACATGGAAATAAAAGAAATTTTTGAAGGGAAAACTATAAATGATATTATAAATGGAGCAAATGAAGAAAAAGCATTTCTCATAGTGGATCACGATAAAAAAGGCATTTGGACTTATAATGGTGTGAAGAGCTCCTTTAAATTGCAAATTTATGGAGGAATTCTAGCGGGAATTCTTCAAAAACAACTTAAATTATTATATAAAGTATCCTCTCTAAATTTTTATTCTAAAGAAAGCAAGAAATTTAAGGAGCTGATGGAAAAACCGGTTGGAGGGGGTAGAGTCCAACCAATTAAAAAAGAAGACTTTCCTAGACAAATCTCTGATGAGAAGATTGGGCGAGACCTTTCCATCTTCTCTCATCTTAATGTAAATAAAGTAATTGAAGAAATCAATGAAGTTTCCAAGCCAGATAATTATTTAAGAAAAATAATGATAATTGGGAATAATATCTATTCTGATGAACAAGAACCAGTAAGTTTTTTACAAAAAGAAAAAGAAATTATTAAATCTATTAAATTGGGTCACCTAAATAGAGGCTTTACTTTTTTTGGAGATTTTAATTATTCTACTCGGTTGATAGTAAAGGATAGAAAAGTACAAGGAATGGAATTATATGTTAATAAAGAGGAAAAATATCCTACTTTAGAATTAAAAATTCCAACGATTTATGATGTTAAATTCTCTAATATTGGTGATATTAATGAATTAATTAACTCCTTCCATATCCCCGAAAAATTGCATGAAGAAGAAAATAATCCAAAATAGGGTTAAAAAATATCAATGAAAAACGAAGTCTCAAATGAGAATTAAAGACAAATATAATAAGCCTTTATTGTTAATATTATATGATAATAATTTCCCATTTTTAGCCCATCTTAAAAGATAGATATATATTATATTATTATCTTAATAACCGTGTATTACTACATAATTAAATAAAACGATACATTTGTAATTCATGTAATACCTAAAAAAAAATATTATCTACAAAATATATCATTTAAAATATGAATATTAAGTAGTGTTGTTAATGATTAAAAAAGAATTAAAAAGAGTGATCTCTTAAATGCCAGTTTTAAAAACGGATTATTTTATCGGAGAAGCATTAATAGGTGAAGGAAATAACTTAGCTCATTTAGATGTTATTGTTGGATCAAAGAATGGACCCGTTGGAGTATCTTTTGCAAATGCCTTAAGTTCTCCAAGTGTGGGCCACGGTGGATTGCTAGCCGTTATCCGTCCTAATTTACCTCCCAAACCATATACATTAATCATTCCAAAAGTCACGGTTTCCAATTTAGACGATGCTAGTAAAATCTTTGGTCCTGCTCAAGCTGCTGTAGCTAAAGGCATAGCAGATGCGGTTGAAGAGGGGCTTATACCAATGAATAAATTAGATGAATGGCTCATAATCGTCAGTGTTTTTATTCATCCAGAAGCCACCGATTTCCGGAAGATCTACCAGTATAATTATGGAGCGGTAAAACTAGCTTTAAAAAGAGCATTAAAGGGATATCCTCCGATTGAGAAGATATTTTACGATAAAGATAGAGCAAGACACCCAGTTGCAGGTCTTAGAGTTCCAAGACTCTGGCGCCCTCCTTATATACAAGTGGCATTAGACCATCCTGCTCTAGAAAAACAAATTAAAGTTGTCCAGCAATTACCTAAAAGTGACAGGATTATATTAGAGGTTGGAACTCCCTTCTTAAAAAAATATGGAGTAGATTCAATTAAAAAGATACGAGAAGCCGCAAAAGATATTTTCTTAGTTGCCGATTTAAAGACTTTGGATGTCGGAAAATTAGAAGTTGATTTTGCATTTGACGCTACAGCAGATGCAGTTGTCGCTTCCGGATTGGCCTCGTCAAAATCAATTGATAAATTCCTACTGGAAGCCCAAAGATTAGGCATATATGGTTTTGTCGACACAATGGAAGTTGTGGATCCGATCGAGAAATTACAATCCCTAAAACAGATACCTGATGTAGTGATTCTTCACAGAGCCATCGATGTCGAGCAAGGTGGTGGTGACACTGACGAAGCTCAACGAAAAAAATGGGCATATATTCCTAAGATTAAAGAATTATACTCAGATAAAAAAAAGGCTTCAGGAAGAGATCGCGTATTGGTTGCAGTTGCTGGAGGAATTGAACCTCGTACTGCGAAATATGCCCTTGAAATGGGAGCTGACATAATAATCGTTGGCAGGTTTATCGCTTCCGCAAAAGATATCAAAAATGCGATGAGAAGGATACTAAATGTTTTACCTGGTTATTCTGATATTGATCTAAAGAGGATCCACAGTGAAGATGATGATAACGCAGTTAAAAAAGCAGGCTGGGATTAGGGATTCTATAATATCCTTAATTTCCTGAAAGCATTAAATCATAACTTCCTAGTGCTTAATTTTTCTATATTTTTATTATTTTATTCTTTTTATAAAAATTGGATATAGGAAAAAAAAGTTATAAGAAAAAAAAAAGTATATTATTGTATTGGACGACTATTTGAAAGGAACATTGGACCTATAACTGAAGAGTAAAGCCTTGCGTATTCTTCTTGATTAGAGATGACGGCAACCATTTGGGATTCATCTTTAGTAGATGGGCAGAGTATTGTCTCCTCGGCATCTCTCGTGCAAGCATAAAACTCGGTTTGTGTAGTTAAATTTCTGAATTTAACATTTCCAAGTTCTTTCATTTTTTGAATGATAGATCCATACTGAGACATATCCCAATTCGCGGTGAGCATGAATCTCGCTGCTTTCTTTTGATAGGCATGCTGAGAGCAAATACTCAAGATCTCAGGAATAACTACGGGAGTTACTATGATAATTGATGATTTAACACGATAAATGGCATCTTTAATGGCATTAATTAATGCTGCCCGTCCTATAGTATGCCATGTTGTTATTTTAGCAATATCAGGGATGTTTTTAGCTGCTTCATGAATGTCAGTTAAGCTTCCCTCATTAGTTTCTGCTGTTTCCGTAGCATCATCAATAGAATTCATTAAAGACAATGTAAAATCTGCAACAGAATCTTTAACACTTTGGATGTTTTCTTTAGTGGTGTTATTTAAGCTATTTTGTAAGGTCTTTGCATTCTCTTTATATTTAACTTTATGATCTTCTAGCATGTTAGCTAAATTCTGGTTCATATCTGCTGATTCTTGATTCCATAATTGTATTTCGGCATCAATTTTTTCAGAAGTATTAGCTTTAGATTTATTGAAATCTTCTCTAGTTTTTCTCAATAACTCGTCATATATTTGCCTTTGGTTTGTTTTAATATTAACAACATCGGTTGCAAAAGTATTTGAGTGTGTGATGTTTTTATTTTTACTTTTTTCTAAGAAGTCATTTATATTATTATTTTGATTTTGAATTTCCGTTGATGCATCTCTTTTACCTCCATTGAACTGGTTTTCAATATCTTTCACCCAATTTTCATTTTTTCTTTTAATATTTGCATCCAACTCGGTATAATGTCTTAATGATTCTTCCGTATGCCTGTTAATAGCATTACCATATTGTGCATGATGTTGCTGCAAGGAATTTTCTAAGGAGTCTTTTAATTTTATTGATGTATCATCACAGTCCTTAATTCCCCCTTGTAAAGTGCCATCAATTTCACCAGCCATATCAGATGCTAGAGTTTCTAATTGTGCATTAATTGTTTCTTGAGCTTTATTATCAAGGTCGCCTGATTCGCTCGCAAGTATATTAGTTTCATTAATCATGACATTTTCAATTTCGCCTTTTAATTCACTCGTAGTTACTTGTGTGTCTGAAATGTATGTATTACAAGAATAGTTCCAATCATCCTCAAAAGTCCTTGAAATGGATGCGACATCATTTTCAACTTGCGCCCACCTTGCTTTATATTTCTTTTTCTTTGCACCAGTAAAGAATAGACCTTGTTTAGCCATATCTTCAGAAAAGTCACCGAACCTATTCGTGCTATCAAGATAATTTCTAAGCATTGTAATGGCGGCATTCTTAAAAGAATTTACTTGATCTATTAAAATTTGGTGCCTATTATCAACTCTTGCTTTTAAATCGTTTTGGAGATTATCTGTAGTAATTTTAACGTGAGATAAATGTTCATTCAATAAATTTGAAATTCTTTGTTTTAATTCGATGATTACCTTATCCATGCGTTCCAAGTATTTTTCCAGGATCTGTTCCATTTTAGGTTTTAACTCGTTAGCAACATTTTTATGTCTATCCACATGACCATCTAGATCCTTTTTTAATTCTATTTCTAAATCATTTACACGCTTACTAAAGTCCTCAAGTAAATCTGCGATTATTTTATTAAGAGTTTCTTTAGCGGTATTTATTCCACTTTCATTATCACTAACGAAGGAGTCTGAAATGCTATTTAGGTCTGAAAATAAAGTATCCATTATTGTATGAATCTTAGATTCTTGTTCATTTGACGAATTAATTTGAGCTGTAGTGATATCTGTTAATTCTTTATTTAATGCTTCATTATCAGCAGTGAATTTATTTGAATTTGCATCCCATACATCATCAGAATCTTTATCATTTTTATTTACATCTTGAGTTAATCTTGAATAATCGTCTTCAATTGTAGAATGCAAATTTTGTTCTAATGTTTTAGAAGTATCTGTAAATCGTGTCCTAGCATTTTCAATTCTTTCTTTTTTAGCCAAATTTTTAGCATCAGAATCTTCAAAAAAAGCTTGAATTTGTGCATCTACAGCATTATCTACTTCATTAGTACTCTTATCTTGGATTCCTTCAAGTCTCTCAAACTGTTTAGATTGATCTCCAAGACATTTATCTTTGATATCGGCAAGCTCACCCCTAAAACCTTCAGATTGGGTAGTAAATAACTCAAAATATGGTTCAAGGGGAATATAACGATCTATTAAGCCCCCTACTTTTTTAACAAAACCTTTTTCTTCTAACATGTTTGTAATTTCTGTTACTCTTGCCAAGTCCATCTCTTCATTATCTTCGGATATATGCATCCAGACTTCCGAAATAGTTGCTCTAGGAACCCTTAAATATCCTAAATATACATTTATATCATCCTCAGTAAAACCATATCTAGTAAAAATTTCCTTGGTAAATTCTTTTAACGACATTAATATTTCTCCATAATTTGCTTAATTACGTTTCGAGATTTAAACCTAAATTTAAATAAAATACTAATTAAATCAATTTTATTATGAGGTTATTATTATTAATTTAGTTTGATAATATTTAATAATGTTTTCATAATGTTATTTATGCTTTTTAACCTTATTTAAACCAAAAATAAATAATCCTCTTCATGATTACAGCAATATTAATCGTTAAAAAATAAAGAAGTTATATTTTAAAAAATGTAAAATTTTTACTTGTTTTTGTTAGTGAAGTATTCTGAATCAAGATTTGGATAAATTTTCTTTTTCCTTCCATCTTTTTTCTTATAAACTAGTCCTAAATCAACTAATTTTTTCACATGGTATAGGATTGTTTTATGATCTACTTCAAATTTTTTAGTTATTAAATTATTCCAAACTCCAGGTTCATTTTCAATCGTTTCTAAAATTTGGAGTGTTAGCTTGCTCTTTTTTAGCTTTAAATCAAGATTGGAGATAGGATTTTTTTGATAGAATGGAAAATAGGCAAGAAAATTTCCCACCCGCTTTTTGCCAATAACTTTATAAGTTATTAGAATATCCAAGTGCCAAACTAGATTGCCTGCAGCGATCTCAGTTTTACGTAATAAATCATTAAAATGAATTCCGGGTTCTTCAAGTACCAAATCAATTATTTTACCACGATTCTCGTTTTCTAAAACTTCATCTAATGTTAAACGGTGAGCTCCCTTACTAAAATTAGATACTCTTTGTTTTAAATATCTTATATATTCGGCTTTTGAAATTGCTAACATTAAAATTACTAATGAGATAATAATACTTAGTAGGATACCCCCCCAAAGATATAGCCAATTCCAAGCTAAATCAATATTCATCATATCATGCTGGCTAGACCAATACATTTTTTTAAGATCATCTACTTTTTATTAATTAAATTTTAATTGAAATAAAATGGATATAGTTCCAATAAATATAATATTGCTAATAATTCTTAAATTAAAATCCTTTAATATATTGCTTTTTTATTGTTAAAAAATTAATCTTGTAATAATAATGAATAGTTTTATTAAAAAACATTTGGTAATATTTTTCCCCATTAAAAAATTTTTAATTTAAAGACTTGCCAAGATTGAGTTATTTTGTAATTTGCATTAATTATATTTATTTTAAATTCTATTTTAGATTGAGCATGAAGAAAAAAAATGATGATGATTATCATATAAGAGTTCAAAAATTTGAAATTGATGGTAAGGATATGACTGGTGATGTCATTAACAAAAGATTAAAAGAATTGGAAATCGCTGCGGATGAAATAATTCATTTTACATTATGGCGTTGGGAACATTCTCCTGAAGAAAAAGACAAGATTTTTAAGGAAACCGAGGATTATCTTGTACAAACAATTGGTCAAGGATCTATTGGTCCTGCCACAGCTGCTGCAGGACCATTATTAGAAAAAAAAATTAATGAACTTCATGATTTATATAAAAAAAACTATTATTAATTCAAATATTGAGGAGTATTTATGTGATTGAACCGGAAAAAATGTTAAATTTTCTAAAAGAAAGAAGGAGCATTAGGGCTTTTCAAGAGAGGATGATCTCTGATGAGGAAATTAAAATGATTTTAGAGGCAGGCAGGTGGGCTCCTTCAGCTTCCAATAGACAGGCTTGGAAATTTATAGTAGTTAAAAATAAGGAGAAAATAAATGAGTTATCTAAGATTGCCAGGTATGGTAAGTTTGTTAATGAAGCTCCCGTATTAATTGCGATCGTAGGAGATATGAAGAAAAATCCAAGATGGTATGTTCAGGACACATCTTTGGCATCAATGAATATGATGTTAATGGCGTGGTCGCTAAATATAGGCACGTGTTGGATTGGCACGATGGATAGGGAAAAAGCAAAAATGAAATTAGAGCTTGATAAGAAAGATTTTCTTTTAACAATATTACCATTAGGTTATATAAAAGGAGATATACCAAAACCTCCCTCAAGAAAAAAAAATAATGAAATTATTAGTGAAATTAAATAATAATAAATATTTTTTTTTTTACATCAAGCTATAATGTCTATGCTTAATTTTAATTATATATAAAATTATTATTGAAATAACTCAACAAATTAAGAAAAATGAAAGAATTTAAGGATAAAGTTGCTGTAATAACTGGTGCTGTGAGTGGAATTGGTAAAGCTTTAGCCGAAAAAGCAGCGCAAGAAGGCATGAAAGTTGTTTTAGCTGATATTGAAGATAAAGCTATAAAAAGAACTATTAGAAAATTCAAAAAACTCAATTCTGAGGTCCTAGCAGTTAAAACTGATGTCTCGAAAAGAGAAGATATAGAAAATCTCGCTAAAAAAACCTTAGATACTTACGGGAAAGTCGATCTTCTCATAAATAATGCAGGTGTGGCAGTTCCGGGAGTTCTTCAAAAATTAACTCCGGAGGATTGGGAATGGATTTTAGGAGTGAATGTTTGGGGAGTCATTAATGGAATTCAAGTCTTTTTGCCAATAATGGATAAACAAGATGAAGAATCAAGGATAATTAATACAGCATCTATAAGTGGAATATTACCCGGAAGACCTGGAAATGCTCCCTACAGCGCAACAAAATCTGCTATAGTTGCTATAACTGAATCTCTTTATCATGAATTAAAGTTCTTAGATTCAAAAGTAAAAGTATCATTATTATGTCCTTCATTCGTGAAAACAAGGATAATAAATTCAGGTCGTAATCGACCAGAGAATTTAAAAAATGAGACCGAATTAACTGCCGATGGAATAATGAACATGATTCCTAATCCAATCTTTAAAGAAGCCGCAACTAGTTATCTTAAGGATTTAGCAAGTGGAATGCCTCCTGAGAAAGTTGCTGATGATGTCTTTGAAGGCATTAAAGAAGATAAATTTTATATTATTACAGGTTCTAAAGTGGACTTTAAATATTATTTTAATGTTAGAGCTGATGATATCTTTAGGGATGGAATGCCTACATTCATTGATTTACAAAAAAAGTAATTATAATTTATGAGTTTAGGAAATATACACCGGTGTAAAAAGAGGGGTATATGGCCATTGGACGAAGAGAGATAGATTACTTGATCATAATAAAACAAAACCTTCTTCTTTTGGAGTAATTATTTTTTTTTTTATAAATTTATCAAAATGAAGTTGAATCATCATTTTCTCGGCAAAAATCTCATAGATTTTAAACATCCCGTATTTTCTATAAATAAGATTTTTTCTCATTAGATCCGAAGCAGATTTTGGTTTAGATTCCGATAAATTTGATAAAATCCTCTCATCACGCTTAAAAATGACTTCTAAATAATTATTAACCTTTTCTTGAATATTTTTTTTCCCTAAAATTATCCCTTTATGACTTGTTATGGCAATTTCAATATCCAGCTGCTTCATTTTATTGATGGATTCTTCAAAATCCATTACATTTGAATCAGATGCTCCATACCAGGGTCCAAAACTCGAGAGATCTATATCAGAAAAAAATCCAATTTTTGAATTTAATTCATAAAAACAGCAATGACCTTTTGTATGTCCTGGAGTATGAATAACTTTTAATTGAAAATCTCTACCAATATTTATTATCTCATTGTTTTCTATCGTTCCTTTAATTTTAGTGTTTGTTAATCTATATCCTTCTAGAAATATTGTAAGTTCCTCAACTAAATCAGGCTCTTCTAAATAACCATAATAGGAATATATATTAGTTATATCTTCAATAACGTGCTTATCTTTTAAATGACAATAATAGTTAGCATCTGGTAATAATCTATTTCCGTGAATGTGATCTTCATGCCAGTGAGATAATAATACATTATTTATTGAAAACTGTTTCTTTAATTTTCTCATCAAATTACTTGAGATTCCCGTGTCAATTATATAATCTCCAATAAAAAAAGAATTTGCATATGGATAACGCCCGTTAGATCGCCCCTCTATGAAAAAAACATCCTTTTGCTCATCTAATAATGGCTTAATAAAACTTCCCATCATTCAGCCTCTGTTCTGTTAATATAATGCATTCTCGATCTTTTTTTTTATTATAAATATTATCTTATAATATTAATAAAATATTAATTAAAAATATATAACTCTAAAATA
>JAEOTJ010000296.1 GCA_016839905.1 Promethearchaeota archaeon
GATTTTTTTTCAAACTTAGTTTTAATATTAGAAATCCTATTTCTTTCAATTTTGGTTATTCTATTTTCTAAAAACGTTATTGTTTCAATAATATTATTGATTTTTGTGTTCATCTTTTTTACTACATTTTGCAGGCCTCCTACTTGATCAAGGATCCAAAATAAAACCTCTGATTCTTTAATAGGTTCTATCACCCAATTTAAAATGCTTATAATGAGCTTTCGGTTATCCAATTTATTAATCCCTATATTTGGTTCATTAGTGAAGATATCAATATCTCCTATTGTCACGACCTTACCCTTGCCATGTTCATTATAAGCAATAACTACTTTTTTACGACCCTCTTCTTTTTTTAACCATTGATTAGTAGAATTATTAAATATTTCAGTCCAAACATGTTCATTTGAATATAATAATCCTTTAGCATCTTTTTGTAATAATATAGAGCACGTTCCTCCCAAAACTGCTTCTCTTAATTGACGAGTTATTTTATGATCTTGAAAATTCAGAATGGATAAAATGCTTGAACAATTATGATTTATTTCATTATCTTCTTTTACAATATTTTTTTCAAAATACATATTAAAAAATTTCCCAGCTATATCATTTAAATTTGTTCTTTGAAGAAAATCTGCTCCATATTCACTAATTAAGATTAATCCTCCTCCTTCTCTAACAAAATCAACTATATCATTAATTTCAAGATTAGAAAAATAATTATCAATAGGATTCCCAATGATTAAGATATCAATATTAGAAAGTATATTTTTTGTCAAATCAGAGTGTTCATTTGTTTTTATTTTTACTCCAAAGCTTTTTAAAAGATCTGAAAATTCTGAAAATTCCGATTTACTAATATCAAGCATTTCTCCATGTGCTAAGTCAAAAAGTAAAGTTGATTTCTTTAATAATGGCATTTTTTCAAATGATTTAATATTATGAGTCTATTTCTTTAATAAAAATTATTATATAAAAATCTAATTAAGAATACTCGAAAAATATAGAAAGAAAATATCATATTTTTTAAATATTGATTTTTAAAAAAAATAATCTTTATTCATATTAAATAAATAGGTAAATAAAGTCATTCAAAATATAGAAAGATTTGATAATAATGCCGGAAACAAATAAAAACCTTTCTAAAAATGGCGAAATAATTAAGATATTAATACTCGGGCTAGATAATGCTGGAAAAACCTCAATTCTCCTCTGTTTAAAAAAAGACACGAATTTATTGTCATTTTATAGATTAAAGCCAACGAAGGGATTAAAGATTACGGATATCGAAGATTCCGACCAAAATTATTCAATATGGGATTTTGGAGGACAAAGTCAGTACAGAAATTCACATTTAAAAAATTTAAATAAGAAAATATATGCTACAAACAAGATTATTTTTGTATTTGATGTTCAAGACCATAATCGATATGATGAAGCAATTGATTTTTTAGAAAAGATTTTAAAAATAATAGAAGAAGTAGATCCTTCTATTAAACTTTCAATTTATTTACATAAATTAGATCCGAATATAGAAACAATAAACAAATCTATTTCTGAAGAATTAATATTAAATCTAATAAATAAAATAAAAGAAAAAATTCCAAAAAATATAGAATATGAATTTTTTAAAACATCAATTTATACAGTATTTAGAAAAATTTCTGTATCATAAATTTCATAAAAATTAGGAAAAACAAGAATTAATTAATCTTTGAAAAAATGAAAGGAATAGAAGGAATTTATATCATTAAAAAAAAAGATTCTAAAATCATATTTAGTTATGATTTATTTTATCAAGGTTCTGAAGAGTGGAATTTAGATGTATTTTCTTCCATTATTTCTGCATTTCAAAGTTTTGTTGGAGAATTAAATCAAAAGGAAATTAAATCAATTGATTTTGGTAATAATATTATTTTTTCAGCATATAATGCCGAATATGATATTGTTGTAGTAATGAAATGTCATAAAAAAGTAAAAAAATCAAAAGCTAGTGAAATTATTGAAAAATTGATCAACCAAATAGTACATGATCTTAAGATTTATGGATTGACTCCTGAAGAAATTAATGAAGTACGTGGTAGTATTTTTGAAAAAGATATAAAAGAAATAATTGAGAGTAAGGGTAGTAAAATCAAAAAAGTGTTATAAAAAATGAATATAAATACGATTGCTGTGGTAGGGTTAAGTTGGGGAGATAAAATATCTGAAAAACAGGTTTTACCCTATATGAAGGCAAAGGCAAATTTGTCGACTACTTAGCCCAAAAAGCGGACATTGTCGTGAGATTCCAAGGCGGAAATAATGCCGGACATACCGTTGTCGTTGATAATGTAAAATATAAATTTCATATAATGCCTTCTGGTGCTATACTGGAAAAAGAAGTTATAATAGGAAACGGACTTGTTGTAGATCCTAAAGTATTATTAGAAGAAATCGAAACAGTGAAGAATAATGGTAAGAATTTGAATTTAAAATTAAGTTCTACCGCACATATTATATTTCCCTTCCACAGAATTTTAGATGGATTAGAAGAAGCGTCAAAAGGCAAAATGGCTGCGGGAACAACTAAAAGAGGTATCGGGCCTACTTATTCGGATAAATTTGCTCGTTGGGGTATAAGAGTCTATGATTTAATTAATCCCGATTTATTAAAACTTAAATTAAAAAAACTTTTCGAAATTAAAAAGAAAGTAATCAGATCATTGAACCCCGCTTGGGATGCGGATTTAAATGAGATCTACGAGGAATACAAAGAATATGGAAGATTATTAAAGCCGTATGTAATTGATACTGCGCTTTATTTAAATAAGCAAATCGATTCTGGGAAAAAAGTTGTTTTTGAAGGAGCACAAGGTACCTTACTTGGTATAGATCATGGGCTATATCCTTTTGGAACCTCTTCAAATGCTAATGCTCTAGGAATATCCCCTGGAACAGGAGTACCGCCAAAAAAGATAGGAAAGATTGTTGGAATTATTAAGGCATATACATCTAGAGTTGGAGGGGGAAAATTTCCTACTGAATTAACAAATGATACTGCTCATCAAATAAGAGAACAAGGACATGAATATGGGACAACAACTGGCAGACCTAGACGAGTAGGGTGGCTAGATCTTTTCAACATTAAATATGGAATAATAATAAATGGAATAGATTCAATTATTATAACTCTACTCGATGCTTTAGAAGGAATTAATCCATTAAAAATATGTACTGGCTATGAATTAAATGGAAATCCGTTGGAAGATTGGCCTATTCAATTTGAGATTATTGAAAAATGTAAGCCTGTTTATAAAGCTTTTGGAGGATGGAGCTCAAAAACAAGGGAAGAATGGACTGAAATTGCACACCAAGGTTATGATGCGCTGCCAGAAACCATGAAAAATTATATTGAAGCTATTAAAGAAGAAATACAAACTGATATAGGAATGATTTCTATTGGTCCAAATAGAAATGATACAATCGTTATTGATAAAGACTTATTCTAATTTAAATTCCTTATTTCTATTTTCAGAATTAGTTCTTTAACTTTTTTAAGTCTAAATATCCCCTGACTTGAAATTAAAGTATTTACGGCCCTAGCAGCTATAGCATACTTAAGGCATTGTTAAAGCTTCCTTTTTTGAAAATATTTTAAAATAAATCCTGCTAAGAAATAATCACCAGAACCAACTATGTCTATTATATTTTTTACTTAAATATTTCCATAAATTAATTTATCTTTTGAAAGACAGAGAGAAGCTCTAACTCCTTGCGTAAATAAGATTATTTCTAATTCCTCATTCAATAGAAGTTTTTAATTTGGAAGAAATAATCTATATTAGGATTTAAAAGGATGGCAAAGATTGTCATAATTACATTTTGATAAGCATTTTTGAATAATAAAATATTTCTTTAAGTTTCAGGAATTAGAATGTACATTGGCCACCTTTTTAAAATACCTTTTGGGATTAATCCTCTTCGAACTTTTTCTATCATTTCAGAGTGATGCTTTAAAAATTGAACGGGTTGTTCCTCTATAGTAAGCAATTTAATTTGTTCATTTCTTATCGCTTCCTTTATATCTTCATTATTAGGACACTTGATTAGAATTTCTTTATAATTATTAATATTATTACAATGAAAATTCTTAATCCGTGGAAGTATTAAAGTTAATCTTTTATCTTCAATATTTGGATTTAAAAGTAAAATTGAATCAATTTTATTTCCACATTTTTCATTTAAACAATTCAATAGATTTCTTGGTTCTTTCACGACTAAATCGTCAAGTTCGAAATAATCTCCAGCGTATATTTGAAAATTGTTGGCTTTTTTAATTTGGTTAGAAATTGCTAATTTATATTTAAGTTTAAATCTGTTTCTATTAATTTTGCCTTGAATTTGTGGAAGTCCATCTTCATTAATAATTGAAATTACATCTCCAGTATCTATATTTATTAATGGCTTACCATTATTCATTCGAGAAACGAACAGATTACCAATCTTATTTCTGATTCTTGAAATAATATATCTTTTTCCTTTTAATTCGATTGAAGGAAGTGTTAAAGGGAAAACTTTTAATATATTTAAACGAGCCTTTTCAGGAGTCCCATTATGAATATTTGCAGCAAATGGGCCAATCTCTGTACCCACATATAGATTAGTGAACTTTTCCTCACCTTTCTTCCACTTCATAAACTTACGAACAAGATTCCATTGGTATTCAGAGAGGGAGCTTGTACTAAAGACCAGAGTTGAATTAGATAATTTTTTAGATAATTCTTCTTGTATCATCTTAGCATTAATATTTTTACTTGATTTTTCTTTTAATAATTTATTAAACCTACTTAAATCTGCCCATTTTAGAATAGTCGCACTAGGTGCAGATATAACTTCAATATCATCCATTGATAAAATCTTTGATATAATTTTAAAATCACATGAGTTCCTATATGGATATATTAAATATGATTTTGGTTTTATTATAGATAACATTAATCTCTGGGAAAATTCAGATGAATATAAAGAGATATATTTTTTTTCTTTGCATGATTGAATTCCATCAAAATTCATCCTTGAAGGGATAAAAATAACTGCAGAACAATTAGATTTTAATCCACTTGATTCAAAAATAGCTTGCATTCCAGGAGCCCATAATTGCTGAATTATTGATTTTGTCATATGGAACCATTTCAATCCATTGATATTACTATCTGTCGTTCCTGAAGTATGACACATAAGTAAAGGATCTTTAGCTCCATATGATTCAATATAATTTTCTAAGTTTATCGAAAAGTCTCTGGAATTAGTTTTATTGTGTTTTATTCTATCATATAAATTACCAACACTCTCTAAACCAGAAAGTTTTAGTGCTAAATTCTCATATTCCTCTGAATTAGATAATTCAAGCCAATTCTTCCAATTAATTTTATTAAAACCTGATAAATATTGATTGAAAATTTCTTGAATTCCTTGGTCAAAATCATAAATAGACATTTTAATATGTATTGTATTTTTTTAAAGAATTACTAATGAATTATAATATAAATTAATTTAAATCTTAATTCCAATAATGTTTATCATCTAAAATATGAAAATAATTGTTTTTATGATTTTTTTTTAAACTTCTATGAATTTTAAATAAATACTCATATAATAATAAAATTATGCATATAACATAATCTATTCATACCCAATTAATATCTTTAATTTATAAATTTTATAATCATATTTAATTCTTTTATACTTAAAACAAATCATGTAGCTACCTCATAAATTAAATTTTATTTTACTTTAAAAGTGCCTCCGATATGGAAATTCTGAATCTCAAAAATTTAGTCATTATTTGGGGTTGAAAGATAAGCTAAGATTTTAAATTTTTATTCATTCTTTAAATTAATTAATTATTTTACTCATAATAAAATAAAATCAATTTTGATCAAACATCAATAATTCATAAATAAAACTCTAAAATATTAAAAGTCGTTTATAAAAATAAGATTAAATGTTAAAAAATATTTTTTCTAGGTAAAAAAAATGCATCCTTTATATAATCAGTTTCTTGAATATCTTTTAAATGAAAATAAGAAAAAAGCAGTTAATTTTATTTTATCAAAGCTCAAGAATAAAGAAATTGATATAATAACATTACACTCTGAAATTATGACTCCAGCATTAAATACAATGTTCTGTGATATCGAAAATAAACATTCAGAATGTATCTGGAAAGAACATATTCGCACTTCAATAGTAAGGACTATAATAGAATGTAGTTATCCTTATATTATCAAGGAAAGGGAGGAAAAGGGAATTAAAAAAAAGGATGATAAAGTTATAGTAGTCTGTCCCTCAGAGGAATATCATGAGATTGGTGCAAGAATTGTAGTAGACTTTTTCACCCTATTAGGATTCGATACTATCTTTATTGGAGCAAATACTCCCAGAAATGAAATAGAAGCTGCTATTGAATTAATAAATCCTAAGTATGTAGCTATTAGTGTTACAACATATTATAATCTAGTTGAAGCAGAGAAGGCAATTAATTTCATTAGAGAAAAGGCTAAATTTACTGGAAAAATCATAGTTGGAGGGACTGCTTTCATAAATAATCCTGAGATATACAAAAAAATTGGTGCGGATCTTTTAATTCAGACTTTCGATGATATAAAACAATTAACAGAAGGTGAATCAAAATGAGTTTAACAAGAAAAATTGCAATGAGATTCCTTAAAGCTAATAAATTGCAGACACTTTTTATAATCCTTGGGATCTCAATTGGAATAGCTATTCAAGTGTTCATTGGTGTCTTGATTACAAGTTTACAAAATAGCATTGTTGATTCTGTAGTTGGAGATTCCTCACATATAACCGTTCTTTCAGATGAAATTAATCAAACTCAAATTGAAGACTATGATAAAATAATAGATATTTTGAAAGACACTTCGGAAATAAAAACTATATCTTTAGCTCAAGATTCCCCCGCATTGACCGATGCTGCGGGAAAAACTACTTCCATATTTGTGAGAGGATTTGAAATTGAAGATGCGGATAAAATCTATGAAATAAGTGAAAAAATGATTAAAGGAAAAATCCCAAAGGCATCCAATGAGGTTATCATTGGAAAGGAACTGAGCGATGAACTAAAACTAGACATAAAGGATACATTCTTTATTCAAGTTGCTGCTCTTGCCATAAATGAAGAGGTCATTATTACTGGTATATTTGATTTTAATGTAGTACAAATCAATGAATTATGGATTATAACAACCTTAGAGACAGCTCAAGATATTTTTGTAAACGGAAATGATACCGTATCCTCTATAGAAACTCAAGTTTATGAGGAATTTCTGTTTGATGCTGATGTTATTGCAAAATCCATTGATAAAGAGATCGATGATAAAGATATTAAAGTTCAGAACTGGATTGACCAAAACGATGATCTACAAGGCGCCTTACGCTCACAAGGGCTCTCAAGCTATTTAATTCAAGCTTTTGCTATAATATCAGTTGTTATAGGGATTTCCAGTGTATTATCAGTGACTGTCCTTCAAAAGAGTCGGCAATTGGGTATCTTAAAAGCAATGGGTATAAATAACAGGGACGCCAGTAAGATTTTTCTCTATCAAGGATTATTCTTTGGCATTAGTGGGGCAATTGGTGGAATAGCTTTAGGTTTATTCTTACTTTTTGGCTTTTCAGTAGGTACTGGTCCCTCTC
Source organism: Promethearchaeota archaeon (assembly GCA_016839905.1). The sequence continues at coordinate 7,696 of JAEOTJ010000296.1, forward strand.
TTATAGTGTTAGAAATTGATCCCATATTTTTTATACTTTCAGCGATAATTATGATAAGTGCTTCAGTTATTGCATCCTTAAGCCCAGCGATTAAGTCATCAAAATTAAATCCAATAGATATAATAAGAGGTGAATAAAAATGGCTGAAAATGTTATTAAACTAACTCATATTGATAAGTTTTATTATAATGGTGTAGCTACCCAAGTCCTCTTTGATATTAATTTAGAAATTAAGGAAAAGACTTTTGCGTCAATAATAGGACCATCTGGAAGTGGAAAATCAACATTAATGAACATCATTGGAACTCTGGACAAACCCACTAATGGAGAAGTGTCTATAAATGGAAAGAGAACTGATCAACTTTCAAAATCTGAGCTGGTTAAAGTCAGAAACCAAACTATTGGATTTGTATTCCAGTTTCATTATCTTCTCCCAGAGTTTACAGCACTTGAGAATGTTTTAATGCCGTATAATATAAGCAAACAGAAAATCACTCGAGAAATTAAAACTAGAGCTATTGATCTAATGGACACTATAGGTATTGCTGAAATTAAGGATAATCTCGCACCTAATATGTCTGGAGGGCAACAACAGAGAACTGCTATAGCTCGAGCTCTTATGAATAATCCAAGAATAATACTTGCTGATGAGCCTACTGGAAATCTTGATACGGACTCAACTAATAAGATTTATAATCTTTTTAGAGAAATTAATGAAAAATTTGGTACTACTATTTTAACTATTACTCACGATCGCAAAATAGCTGAAATGACTGACAGAGTAATTGAAATTAGAGACGGGCGAATAGTTCTAGATATCTACAAATAATCTTTTTTTTTTTAAAAAGTTAATTTTAAATTAATAAATATTATGAGTAATATCTGGAAAATATTTAAATTTATTAAGATAATTTAAGAAGATTAAGAATAAGATCATAATAAGGAAAATTAAAAAAAAGATTAATATCTCAAATGGTACCACAAATAACTTGTCCTGCTTGTCAAAGTAAATTAAAAGAAATGTCTATAAGGCATGTTAATTCAAAAAAGCATCAAGACGCTTTAAAAAACGCAAGTATCAAAAAATCAGATGATCCCGCTTTAAAATTAATAAAAAAAACAGAAAAACCAAAGGAAAAAAAAGCTAAAGCTCCTTCAACGGGAGAATCAAAATCAAGTGCACCCAAGAAACCAGCCCCACCAAAAGTTCCAAAGCCTACGAAAAAAAAAGCACCCCCTAAAAAATTAAAAAAAATTAAATTAGAACCTTTAACATTTTCTGTTGAAGCCCCAAAATTTGAATTAAAAGGAGAAGAAGGTGAGGGATATGAATATTCTTCAGAAGAAGATAAAGATTTGGGTATTCCAATAATACCAGAACCTAAAAAAAAGAAAAAAATTGCATTGGAATCATCCGGATTGTCTATTGATGTCCTAGACCATATGAAAGATATGGACACAAAAGACGTAAAAATTGTTTTGATAAAATGTGATAGATGTAAGGATGTTATTGGAATTCCCGTTCCAAGAAATCTAATTCTCGAATCAGATTTGCTTGTCACTCCAGTCAGTTATGTGCATTATAATAAAGAAAATAAAGACCAACATTGCATCACGGTATATCTTGACCATGATTTTGATATGCGAAGAAAAAGACTCTCTGATGTAATTATTTCAAAATGATTATTATTATTTCATAATTCATGATTAATTCCTAAATTTTGTGTATATTTAAATGATATTTCTTAACTAATAAAATTACGCACTTCCCCTCCAAGTTGTAATTCCATGCGGTTTATCACATGATCTAAGCTCTGTCGATTCAAGCTCGC
>JAEOTJ010000297.1 GCA_016839905.1 Promethearchaeota archaeon
ATTTAAAGAAAGGGTTGAAAATTATGGCAAAAGATTATTATAAAGTATTAGATATTGATAAGACAGCAACAAAGGACGAGATTAAGCAAGCCTTCAGGAAGCTCGCAAGGAAGTATCATCCAGATGTAAATCCTGATGAACCCAAATCAGGTGAAAAATTTAAAGAGATAAATGAAGCTTATGGCATCTTAAGTGATGATAAAAAAAGAGAGATGTATGATAAATTTGGAGTCGTAGAAGGCGACCCTTCTTCTTATCAACAATGGAGTGGTGGAGTTCCAGGAGGAGGACAAGGTTATCAAAATCCTGATGGGTCTACATATTACTATAGTACTTCGGGAGCTCCTGGAGGGTTTGATTTTAGTGAGATTTTTGGTAAGGGAGGAAAATCGAGAAGTAGTAGTGCTTTTGGAGGATTTGATTTTTTTAATGATTTAAGCGATATTTTTAATGTTTATACCAAGCAAGGGACTAGCTCACGAGTGAAAGATGGAGGTTTCGGTAATCGTCCTGTAGAAGGTGAAGATTTAAGATATGATATGGAAATTGATTTTATGAATGCTTTTTATGGCGGAGATAGCAAGATTTCCTACAGAGATCCCTCCACCGGCCAAAAAACTACATTAACAGTGAAAATTCCACGAGGAATAAAAGATCAACAAAAATTAAGATTAAAAAGAAAGGGTATGCCCGGAATGAATGGAGGCTCTCCAGGAGATTTATATATTAATGTGATTGTGAAACCACACCCAATTTTTAAATTAGAAGAAGATGATATTTACATAGAAAAAGAAATACCTTTTACCACAGCAGTTTTAGGAGGTAAGGTAGATGTTCCTGGAATTGAAAAAACTTTAAATGTGACAGTTCCTCTAGGAACACGGGACGGTTCGATTTTAAGGTTAAAAAATCAAGGATTTTTTAAGACGGGAACAGAAGAAAGAGGCCGCTTATTAGTAAAAATTTCAATTAAAATCCCTAAAAAATTAAATAAAACACAAAAGGAATTATTAGAAAAATTAAAACAATTAGGTTTATAGGAGGGATTAAAAATTATGATGAAATTTGATAACTTTACGATTAAGGTACAAGTAGCCATGATGAGTGCACGTTCATTGGTTCAAGAGCAAAATCATTTACCAGATGATTTCGAAGAAAAATTAAAAAAAATAGGAATTGAAAAAATATTATCTAAAGTATTAAAACAACTAACCGATGATCGTCCAATAGAAATACAGCGATCGTTTGCTTTAATATTGCAACAAACCGTTAAAGATGAAGATGAAGAAATTAAAAAACGGGTTATCTCCTTACTTAAAAGAAGATGTAAAATGTCTCAAGATCCTATAATTTGTAAAGCCTTGCATAAAATAAGAGAAAGTTAATTTTATATCAAAAAAATGTGAACTCTGTAAATATCGATTCTTTCAAGAAAACTATAAATATGATCCTTTCAAAAAAGCATTAGATGCTTTAAAGGAATATAAGTTTATAAAAACCTTAGGAGAAGAATATATTGGAAGTTCTAGTGAAACAAAATGGGAAATCGTATACTATCCTGAATTAAAGAAATTCGCTGAATATTAATGATGAGCTAGAATAACTAATCGGTCATATTCTTCGTTAGGTATTTCTCTTTTTGGTTTAATACTATATGATAATTTATTTCGGCATTCTCTTAATTTTTCCTTCAATTTTCTCTTTCTTCTGTTTAAAATCTTAATTATTTCCTTTTCATTACGGCTCTTGAAATATTTTCCAAGTTCCTCATATTCTATCATTACATGGTAAATTATGTTCTCAATTTCGAATGTTTTCCAATTTGACATTATAATTTCCTCCTTATTAAATATTTGATAGATTAAATTTCTTATAATTATTACCTGAAAAAGAAATATAAATCTTTAATTTTTGAAGATTGATTATCCAAAAGAAATAATCTCGCATATTGTAGTAGTTCGCATTACCCCAGCGAACTTGCGGTAGCTCTCTTTAGATTCTAATACTGGTCAATAGATTTTCAAATTGATCAGGAACAATGAAAAAACCTAAAAATTAATAAAATTTTACCGAATATAATATAGTATCTTCGTATTAACATAGTTTTGTAGTGTATTTATAGTCCTATCTTGTCAATTCTTTAATTTTCCTAATAAATATTTAATGTCAAGATTAAATAAGTATTTCTATAATTAAGAAGCGAAAAGTAACAAGAGATAATCGGCATAGATATTAGTGGAATTATTGAAGTTCATAATTCATCGACACTTCTTCCTGGAAATTGTTTTCGTTTTAACCTTCTTTCTCCGCTTCCACGTCTTTTTCATCCCAATCATTAGTCTCCTCTATTTCATTCATTTTTTCACGCTTCCAATTCCTCAAATTCCATTTTAATGTTTTCATTTTTTTGACAATTTTAATTTTTTTCATTCTTTTATCTCCAACCCATTTTTTCTATATACTATTAAAATCTCATTTACTCTTCTTAAACCTAATTATTATATAACAAATAGATTTCTAAATGTTAATTCATTTAACCAGAATTTGCTTGATTTTTTCGAGTAAATGCTTTATTGTTCTTTAACAATGAAGAACCTCTTAAGATTAATTCCTTTTCAATTACTCTTCCATTCGAATGTGTTTGTATTTTTAAAATGATTTTGTCATTGTTTTTAATCCAAATTTAGTGTTTGAGGTCTTATTCCTATTGGATAATCTTGACAAGGTTAAATCTAGTTCTTCTAGAGATTTTAGGTTTACATCGACTCCTATATAGCTACCTATATAAGAAAGGAAA
>JAEOTJ010000298.1 GCA_016839905.1 Promethearchaeota archaeon
TTGACAAGTATAATTACCATCTCCAGGGGTGGCATCTCCATTGGTACCATCATCTACCATCTCTATAGTAGCAATAATTGTTTCATCTGGAAATTCTATATAAGCTGTAGCGTTAAAAATTCCAGAGCCATCGCTAATATTCGCAGTTATAGTTTGAATGTTTCCAGCTTCTAATACACCATCGCTTACTTGTATATCCGTAATTGATGGAGGAATGATTTCTGCTATTGTAAACGTAGTTCCATTGTTTATAGCTTGTTCATTTTTGGCAAGACTATCATCTGTAGCATTGATATCTACATAATAAACACCTTCAGCTGCTGCAGTTGAATCCCATTGACAAGTATAATTACCGTCTCCAGGGGTGGCATCTCCATTGGTACCATCATCTACCATCTCTATAGTAGCAATAATTGTTTCATCTGGAAATTCTATAAATGCGGTAACATTATGTATCCCGGATTGTGTATCAGAAACCATGGTATAAATCTCCTGTACGGTTGAAACATTTAATCCAGTATATAATACCTGAATATTCGTAATGGAGGGTGCAATCTTATCTTGAAGCGTAAAGTTATCTCCATTATCTATACTCTGTAAATGTTGATTTATGCTATTGTCCGTGGCATTAATGTCTATGTAATAATCACCTTCATTTTCACCAGTCGAGTTCCATTGACATGTATAAAAACCGTCTCCAGGGAAGGCATCTCCATTGGTACCATCATCAACCATCGGAATTGTGGCGATTATTACTTCATCTGGACTTTCTAGAAAAACTGTGGCGCTTAGGATTCCAGAGGCATCAGAGATGTTTGCAATAATGCGTTGTGTGAGACCTAATTCTAATGGATCTTGACTCACTATTATATCTGTAATTGTGGGCGCAATCATATCTTGAAGCCAAAAGGATTCTCCATTATCGATACCCTGTGAATGTTGATTTAAGCTATTGTCTGTGGCATTAATGTCAACGAAATATTCACCTAAAATTTCACCAGTCGAGTTCCATTGACATGAATAAATACCATCTCCAGGGAAGGCATCTGCATTAGTACCATCATCAACCATCGGTATTGTAGCGTATATGACTTCATCTGGACTTTCTAGATAAACTATGGCGCTTAAAATTCCAGAGTTATCAATAATATTCGCAGTTATAGTTTGAATGTTTCCATATTCTAATGGTTTATCACTCACTTGTATGTTTGTAATTGATGGAGGATTACTATCAGATAGGCTAATAGCGAAAATACTCGCATGAGTTAAATTTGCTGTTAATTTGCCCGACCCATCGTCAGCTAATGGAATTTGTTCCCAATCCCAAACAGACAATGATTCATTGAAAAACCAGAGTTCGAAATTATCATCGTTAAATTGAGTATATTCAATTGTCAGATTAATGGGAAAGTTTACATTTGTAGTGTCGTTTACCATTATATCGAAATAAAACTCTTCCTTATCTAAAGGCACGTCTGTGGGATTATCAGGAAATCCTGCAAAGAAAAATTCTGTATCACTAGTAACTTCTACTCCCGCAGTTATATCATACTCCGTTTCTAAAGTATATGCATCCCATGAAATGCTGTGTGAACCTGTTGAGAGTATAGTCATATTTTTATAAAACATTATGATTGTTTCTAAATGAGTTATTTGACCTGAACTATTACCTCTTATATACTTACAAGTTCCATCAGGGAAAAATTCAATGAAGAAAGATTCACCCGTGGAAGAGTTTGAGAGTTTAAACCATAAATCTCCATAGTCTACTGTATCATACCAAGGGATCTCAGGAAGGTTCGCTTCCCAAATTCCTCCTAAACCGACTGCCTTGGTGCCATCTGGGACTATTATGGGCATTGGACCACCTGTAGGTGAACTTGCAGAAAACGTTATAAAAGGCATTTTTTCACTTGCATATCCAATTATTACACTCTGTTCAATTAACATCCATTCTTGAGTAGTAAAGTTCCAAACATATTTATCAGCTAGAATTTCCTGAACTGGAATACTATATACGACCATGTTCAAGGTTGAATTTTTAATATCAACAATTTCAAATTTCGTTTCATTAAGATCCATTCCGTAATATATGTTATCTCCAACATCTACATTCCAAACGATTTCATCAAACGGATTAAAATCAAATATTCTCGTGTAATTATATGTAGCACCTGTAGGATACTTACCGCCCATAGTCGTATTAAGCTCACCATATTTTAAGGTACCATTATCATAATAAACCATCCTTACATACTCGGAACTTGCAGTATTTAATAATTCAATAATGCTATTATCAGCCTCATACGTAATGGTAATCTGTGGTGTCATTGTCCCCGTGAATGCCATGACGTCATCCACTAATAAATTAGCAACCCATTCCAATAATAAACCATTTGTCCCATTAACGGGGATAAATGGATTTAACATCAACATGGTCATCTCCGTACTATTAATATAAAAATCACCTACCCCAGATAATGTGAAATTTACCCCCGAATAATGTATGGGCTCTGCTTCGTATAATGGTATGATTTTATTAAATGTTGTATTATACTCCATTGCTAGCATTTGTACAGTCCAATGAGTTGTTCCAGGTGGAGCCATCACATTTGTATCTGACCAAAATCCCATCGTCGTTATGTTATAAATTAAATCCATGCTCATTGTCGGTACTCCCCCAATAGATTGATCTAATTTCCAGCCAATTAAAGTCTCACTATCAAAATTCCAATAAGTTTCATCATTAGGTGAATCAGGGGTTGGAATGAAAGGTGTCTTAACAACCTCTCTTGATGGAGTCATTGAGATTATTGTATTGAGTAAATCTGTTAAAACTTCTTCACTATAAAGAATCGTAAGATGATCTTCCAATGCATAATCGAAATTAACACAGTCCACATCATCAATGTAAACATCATCGTGTTCCCCAACTATTATATCCAACCATCCCCAGTATGTACTATATGTTATATCTGAATAGGTTAGATCGTCTGATACACTATATGGTGTTATTCCACCGTTAGTATCATCATTAAGTACAGGCAATAATGTGGAATATGCAGGATCCATGTCTTCACATTGAGCATTCATCCCCCAAAACCACGCACCTGCTGATCCATGATTTGGTGTTGCTAACATGGCTTGATGTTCTATAATCATTCCATTTGCTCGTAATTCTGGATAATGAAATTTAATTAAAGAACGAACCACTAATCCTCCCATTGAATGTGATATGAAGTGCAAGCGATTGTGGATAACTCCTTCGCTTTTAAGTCTAATTAGATAATTCTTTAATCTTTCTGCTACTTCTATAATGTGCGTGTCATCATAGACTCCATTAAATTCAGGTGCATCTGTGTTGTCATCATAATAATCTATAGGAATCATGTTTTCACTACCATAATAAGCTATAAATGATGGATCAGCACGTATATCATCAAAGTCTAAAGAATCACACCAATAACCATGAACCAAAATTGCGGATATATCTTCTGTGACTACATCAGATTCGTATATATTGGATCTAGTTGTATTTAAAGGTTGTTCCTGATTAGATATTAATAGAGATCCTGAAGTAAAAAGAAGTATTCCAAAAAATGTTATTAGTATACTTATACTTTTAAATTTTATTTTTCTTCTTCCCTTCTCTTTTTTCTTTATTTTTTTATAATTTATCATTTTTTTATTATTCCATTTATTTTTTTTTTATAGTAGATTATATTTATTCATCGTATCAAATATATATAATTTATTTTGATTTATTTAGAAGATTTTAATTTTTTTTATTTAATTAAATTTCTTCAAAGGGAAGCTGATATTAATCTTGTGGAATGACTAATTGATGAATTCAATTGATAAAAAAAGAAATTGGATTAAAAAAAAAAAAGATTTAAATATACGTGATTTAAAGCAAAAAGTCAATGAATTAATATAGTGGCTATTAAAAAAAAAAGAATTTTATATATATTTACCTTCCATTACGTTTTCTAAGTAAAAGTATCCCAGCTACCCCAATCCCCATAAAGGCTAAGATAAAGAGTCCCAAAGGACTATTGGGTGGTTCAGGTGGCGTTTTTCCATTATCACCCTCATCATCCTCATCCTCATCATCCTCAGCTTGAATAGTAAAATTATATACATTATCAACATTTCTTACATTTAGATTAGCGCTACTATCAACGATCCTAACGTCAAAAAAGTATGTTCCCTTTTTGGATAAACTAGAAACATTCCAGGTATTTGTGTAATTTCCGTCTCCCGATGTAGTATCCCCGTGAGTTTCGTCATCATATAATAATATTGTTAAGAGAACTGTCTCATCAGGATTTTCAATATCTATAGAAACATTTGTTATACCAGTATCATCTGTGGCAACTATCTCAATTTTCAATAAATCATTAAATGTCACATTACCACCATTAAGATCTATAATCTTTACATCATTTGCCTCTGGTAGATTAATTTCTGAGAGTGTAAATGTAGCCCCATTGTTTATATCTTGTTCATTATTAGCAAGACTATCATCTGTAGCATTGATATCTACACGATAATAACCTTCAGCTGCAGCAGTTGAATCCCATTGACATGTATAAATATTATCTCCGGATGAGGCATCACCATTCGTACCATCATCTACCATTCCTATCGTGGCAATTATTGTTTCATCTGGAAATTCTATATAAGCTGTAGCGCTCAAAACTCCAGAGCTATCTATAATATTCGCAGTTATAGTTTGCATGTTTCCAATCTCTAATGGATCATCACTTACTTGTATATTCGTAATTGATGGAGGATCGGTGTCAGGTGGGGGAGAAGTTTGGAGTGTAAATGTAGCCCCATTGTTTATATCTTGTTCATTATTGGCAAGACTATCATCTATAGCATTGATATCTACACGATAATAACCTTCAGCTGCAGCAGTTGAATCCCATTGACATGTATAAATATTATCTCCGGATGAGGCATCACCATTCGTACCATCATCTACCATTCCTATTGTGGCAATTATTGTTTCAACTGGAAATTCTATATAAGCTGTAGCGCTCAAAACTCCAGAGTAATCTATACTATTCGCATTTATAGTTTGCATGTTTCCAATCTCTAATGGATCATCACTTACTTGTATATTCGTAATTGATGGAGGATCGGTTTCTCCAGGTCGGGGAATTTGAAGTTGAGCCAATAAATCCGTTAAAACTTCTTCACTATAAAGAATCGTAAGATGATCTTCCAATGCATAATCGAAATTAACACAGTCCACATCATCAATATAAACATCATCGTGTTCCCCAACTATTATATCCAACCATCCCCAATATGTACTATATTGAATATCTGAATATGTTAAATGTGTATCTGATACACTATATGGTGTAATTCCACCGTAAGTCTCATCATTTAGTACGGGCAATAAAGTGGAAAAGCCAGGATCCATGTCTTCACATTGAGCATTCATCCCCCAATAATACGCACCTATTGATCCATGATTCGGTGTCGCTAACATACCAACATGGTCTATTGTCATTCCATTGGCTTTTAATTCTGGATAATGCCATTTTATTAAGGAACGAGTTACTAGTCCTCCCATTGAATGTGCTACGATATCTAAATGACTGTTTAAAACTCCTTCACTTTTAAGTCTAATTAGATAATCACATACTTTATCTGCTACGTCTATAATGTGCGTGTCATCATAGACGCCATCAAATTCAGGTGCATCTGTGTTGTCATCATAATAATCTACACAAACCATATTTTCACTACCATAATAAGCTATAAATGATGGATCCGCACGTATATCATCAAAGTCTAAAGAATCACACCAATAACCGTGAATACAAACCAAAGTTAGATCTTCTGCTGAGTTGTCAATGTTGGATATAGTAGTATTTGAAGGATCCTGATTAGATACTAATAATATAGATCCTGAAGTAAAAAGTAGTATTCCAAAAAATGCTAGTAATATACTTATACTTATTAATATTGTTTTTCTTCTTCCTTTCTCTCTTTTCTTTATTCTTTTATTATTTTTCATATATACCATTTATTTTTTTTTTAAAAAAAATTAATTGTAATAAATATACCTTTAACATGTATATATATTTTATATAATTATTTACAATATTTCATATTTTTTTATCAAATTCAAAACTATGAAGTCAAGAAAAATTAATTGAATATTTTATATAATCAGACACAATTTGAATTCGTTAAAATTAAAATATTAATTAATTTTTCAAACACCATTGAAAGAGAGAATTATTGGTAATCAAATGAGTGTAAATCATTGATAGAATTTAATAGTAATAATGCATATATTTAGAATATAGGTTTAATGCTTTAATAGTTGCCTCTTTCATTGGATTAAGGGCAGTATTTAACCAAAACCTTTACGAGCAAGTACAGACGAGATTTGTAGTGTAATATTTGTTTATTCCTTTCCTAGATCTAACAAAGATTAATATACTTACTTATACTATATATGAATTAATCAAAATCATTTTAAGTGATAAAAATGTCAAAAAGAAAAAAAGAAATATTAATGCTATTCTCTCTCATTTTATTAAATATTGGAATCTTTAGTAGGGCTTCTATAGCCGATTTGTCTAATGTGCCTAGAACAAGTAATACTGGTGTTATGGAAAATGTTATTATAGACGGAGTTATTAATGAAGATGAATGGTCTGATGCAGATTGGAATATCGAATTTTACTTAGATCTTGACAATAGTGGTGCTAATGTTGATGGATATAATTATATGTATCTTGGAGAGGATGAAATTAACTTTTATGTAGCTCTTGATCTCTGTGGTGATCAATCTAATGATGAAACAGGAGAATGGATTGGTTTATGGATAAATACAATGAATAGAGATTTCGGTAATAAAACTGAATGGGCACCTTATATAGATGATGGTGCAGAAACATTAATACATGATGTAGAGCATAATAAAACTTGGCTATACTTTAAGAATGATACATATATCGCAGGAAATCTTTATAAATATATCAATGGGAATGAGGAAATAAATGCGATAATCGGTTCTGCTCCTGGTGATTATATAAATACCCGTGGTTTAGCTCTTTGGGACATGATATCAGAGCAAATTGGATCTGATTACTCTTATAGAATTGACTTTTCCATAAATATGACAAAATGGTTTGATGTATTTCCTCATTTATATCTTCCTATGATAAAGAATATGACATTTGATTTTGAAGCTCAATGTAATACAACTATAACGGAGCAAAAGATAGTTTTTTGGTATGATAATGGAACTATGAATGTTAACGATCCTGATCAAGTTAAACCTCTTGGCACGGGCACGGGACTAGATAACAGATTATATGACTATGGATTAGGAAATATTACCGATGATGATTTAATTCAATTTTCCATAATTGCGAATCATAGCTCATCATTTACAACTGAAGTAAATTGGATAAGGTTTGATGTTACATTAAATAAAACTAATGTCCCAGGAGTAGTAGGATATCCATACTCTTCAATTAAAAATTATAATATTGATTGGAGTTTTGGAATTAGTTCTAATAACAACTCCGCCCATCGAATGTTCGAATTCTCCATCCCAAAGAGTGAGCTTGAACACTATGATTCCAATGAAGATCTTGGTATTTTAATTAGTGGTTATGGAACGGCGACCTTTGAAGGTACAAATCTTTGGTGTTATTCAAAAGTTACAAATTATATGTGGTATCAAAATAGTTCAATGTATTTATATTACAATATGAAAGGGTGTGAAGTAATCACTACTACTGATGACGATGACGATGATAATAACGATAAAGATGCAGTAGTAGTTCAAATTCCAGGATATGAAATAGGGTTGATAATTGGAATGATTTGCTTGATTTCAGTATTAATAATTAAAAATCGAAAGATTTAATTAAATATTATTAAATTATTTTATATCTTTTCTTTCTTTTTTTTAATTCCATAAAAGTATTTTTTCTATTATAGGAAAAAGGGAATCAGAATTTATATATAATACTTTTTGTATAAGTCATAATAGATTTTTAAAACTAAGAAATAGTGAATTAGAATACAAAAAATTAAACCTAAATTTATGAATACAAATGCATTAAATAAGCCTAACAAAAAAGAATAGCTCGTGGAGTTAATCAGCATTCTTTTATTTTTAAATTTGAACCAAAAATGTATGTGATATAAAGAAAAAATAATGGATGATAAAAAAATGGCTAATAATTCGTCTATTTCATTAGCAAAAATACCAACAAGATAATATCTAAAGATTAATTCTTCCATTACTATTGTAATTGGAAAATAAAAAATTAACACGGACTTTTTTTTATTAATTAAAGCGTCAATAACATCATGTTTCTTAATGATGTTAAAACTCTCTTGATTATAACCATGAAGTACCATGATTTTTCCTATGATATAAAGCATAAATAGGCCAAAAATTAAGACAAATAAAATAAATAGATCAAAATATCTAATCAGAAGAAATTGATTATTTATACCAAAAAATATTGGTATAATTAATAGGACTACCGTTAGTATAATTAAATTTTCTTTTTTAAAAAAATTCATATTGATTTTTTTTTAGCAAATAACTCCTTTAATTCCCCCATTATGGCACCTCTTAAAGATAATGGTGAACCTCCTCTACTCTGAGCTGGATTTGTTTTGACACCTGATTGCGCTGGTGGTGTCAATGAAGGTGGGGGTTTTAAAGGAGGGGGGGAAGAGGCTGATGGAAGTGTTCCCTTCATTGCTGGCGCAGCTACAGGGCCTCTTTTTTGGAGCTCTCCAACAGTATTATTAAGCTTGGTAATTCGGTCGTCCAGCTCTCCGTAATATTTCATCATTTTTTCGGACAGATTTATTACAGAATTTAGAGTTTTCTCTACTATTTGACCCATTTCACTTAATTTAAGAGAGCTCGGATCAGTGAGAAACTCATTTTCCTTCATCATACTCTTCAAGGCTTTAGAGAATTTTGGCTCTTTTGACAATGCTGAATAAATAGAGCTTAGATTTATATTATAATCAAGATCCTTCTCATTTAAGATTGATTCAACTTTACTTTTAACCAATTCAATATTTAGTAATACTGCTGGCTCTTCTTGAATATCGGGATCGAATTTATGTAGGAATATTAAGATATAAGGACTTTCCTTAAACATTTCTAATATTTCAATGATTTTATTTAAATAATCTAAACTCCGTTCATAATTATTAGAATCCTGTATATCTAAAACATAAATGATTAAATCTACATTTAAGAAATATTTCTCAGGCTCTGCTAAATAATCTTCTATGTATCTTTGCTGCCCGCCAACATCCCATAAAACGATCTTGATATCATTAGTTATAATTTCCTGTCGATCTACAAATACTGTAGGTTCTAAATGAACAAGATCGCTTAATCCAACATCACCTCCAAACTTTGAGATGATTGCAGTCTTTCCAGCATTGCTTAATCCAACAATCAACACCTTTTGCTCTGCTCCTTCGACAGAAATGGCTTTATCGTTCATTCTATCAATAAGTTGAGTGATACTGATGGTTTTCTTTAATTTTTCCTTAAAATCAGGTTCGTTTTCTAAAATTCGTTCACCTTTTAACTTATCCATGTTGGATAAATCCTCGAAAGGATTCTTTGGATCAAGAGTTAGTAGATCATTAATTTCCTTAAAATTAAAAATCTCCTCAATATACTCAGCGTCCTTTTTTTCCAAAAAGTTAAACGCTACGGGACTTAATTTTAGTAAATCATCAATCTTAGAAATTGAAAGGGTTTCTATGATATTTTCATCGAAGAATTTCAAAATTAGTTTGATATTTTCTTTCTTTTTTTTTGGCATTTTGAATCAGATTTGAATAATAGATAATTGAGTTATAAAAATTTAGATTTTATACAATCTCAATTTATTATTTAATAATATATGTTGTATTTATTATTTTATTTTTCTTAATATTTAAGTGATTATACCTTTTTTTCGTAGAATTTCTTCATTTTTAATTCTATTAATTATCGTACCTAATTCCAAACCTATTGAGATCAGTAATTCTTGTTGCTTAATAGTAAGAGTTTTTTCTTCTTTTGAGATTAAATTAATGGATCCTATGATGTTAAATTTTGAAAATAATGGGATGATTATTATAGAAATAAAATCTGATTCTTTTAAGATTTCTTTTTTATTTTCGGGAAAATTATCATTAAAGAGTGCTACTCCTTTAATGAAAATTAAATCATGAGGCTTTTCATCAATTTTTATAGATTTATTTTCATTAAGGTAAAATTCGGGAATCCCTTTAAGGGCTTTAATTTCTGCTACATTATCATCCTCATTAATTAAATAAAGATAACATCCCTCATAATTAATATAATCCAAGAAAGGATCCATGATATCATTTAAAAACTTATTTAAATCCTCAGCTTGATTTCCGGTGGTTATAATTTGATTCAATAATTTAATATCTTTAATATGCTGCACGAGTATTTTCTGAGTTTCTCTCCTTAGTGTAATATCATGAAAAATGAATTGAATTAATTGTTGATTTTCTAAGTTGATTTCACTTGCACTTACTTCTAAAAATACTCTCTTACCGTTAGATTTTTTCAAATTCATGTAGAGAGGAATTGATGTCTTTTTTTTTAAATATTTTTTAATCTCAATTTTAAATTCGTTATATTCCTTTGGATCAACAATTTTTAGTTGAGAAGGGACAAGACCTATAATATCTTCACGAGGTTGTTCGAATAATTCTTCTGCCTTCTTGTTAACATCTACGATTATATCAAATTCCTTGTTTTGTATGAGGATGGCATCACGAGCACCCTTAAACAATGCTTGGTATCGATTTTCAGCCTCTTCTAAAGCTTTAATTGCTGGTTTAATCGAATTATAAAATGAGAAAAAAAAAGACTCAATTTCAGATAACTTTTCCTCATCTCCTTCATGGTTTCTTACGTCATAATCAAAAGCAAGATAAGCATCCTCAATATCTAAAAATCCGCTTACAAAATTCTCCAAAAACTCCTTGGCTAAAGTGAATTTAATATCACTATTTATATCCATTATAATTGAAATTAAAAATGCTTCCTTTCCTCCTCTCGCATGCTTACTAGGTATTTTAAAATATAAATTTGCAGTTCTTAATCCTTCAAAAATATGAATAAAAAACTCATCCGGACGCATATCCATGAATTGGGGAACCTTCTCTATTGAATCCTCATCTAGGGATTCTGGTGCTTTTAAAAATATTTTTGGACCGTAAGAAGGATCAAAACGACTAAGAATCAATGCATCCAATTCTATTCACTTTATTATATATTCATTATTCTAGAATAAGTATAAAGAGATAATTACAATATTTATACTTTTAATTTTCAAAAAAAGAGTAAAAATTAATTATGGAAAATAATCTTGAGAAATATCTAAAACCATCAGAATTTTTTAATTTTCATAATAAAAGAGTTAGGAATTTAGCAATAGAATTAACAAAAGACTTGAAATCCGATAGAGAGAAGGCTTCCGTTTTTTTCTATTATGTAAGGGATGAAATTAAATATAATATGATGATCTATATTCCTAAAATCCCCTCCAATTTTAAGGCTTCGGTTACTTTGCTGAGAAAGTATGGTTTTTGCCTTTCTAAAGCAATTTTAATGGCCACAATGGCTAGAGCGGTCGGTATTCCTGCACGTGTGCATATTGTGGATATACTAAACCATAAAATTTCACAAAAAGTGGTTGATTTAATTGGAACTAAAGCCTTTTATGGTCATGGCTATGCAGAACTATACATCGATGGAAAATGGTTAAAATTTTCTCCTGTTTTTGACAAAGAATCAGCATTAAAAGGAGGTTTTCTTCCGATGACTGAATTTGATGGGGAACACGATGCAATTTTTCCACACTATGATAATGAGGGCAATCTTTTTGTGGAATACATAGGTGATAGAGGAACTCATATGGATATTGATTTAGAAGAGCTTGATAGGATATTTATTGAGAAGTATCATGAGTGGTACACGGATTTAAGTGGCTTTCAAGATAAACTTAAAAAGAATAAAGATACTAAAGAAAAGAAATAGGGAGATGTTAAAAAATTAAAATTAAAATATTTTCTGATGGTAAATATGGAGATCGTGCAATATATGTTATTAAAAAGAAATTTCCTGATTCTGAACTTATTTTATTAAAAGAAGAAGATCCAACAATATTTTTGGATGAGGTAAAACTCGAGGATGAAGTGGAGGATGCGATTAAAAGGTCAGACTTACTAATTCTTTATGTAAGACATCCCGATGTAGTATATGAAATATGTACTCGAGGAAAACCAACGATACTGGCAATTAATTTAGGATTAGGATTTTTAAATCAAGTAAAGGTCGAGTATCCTAATGTTATTATGCCTATAAGTATGTGTAACGCTCTTCCCGATACCGGTATTAAAGTAATTGATAACTATTTTGATAAATTTGGGACTCCAATATACAAGATTGAGTTAGATTATAACGAAAATAAGGTACCCCTTGTTAGGGATATAAGTTTATTAAGAGAAAGCCCGTGTGGGGCTTCAGAAGCGAGCATAAACCTTATAAAAGGACAAGAAGTAACCCCAAAAACGCTAAATGCTTTTGGCTTGAATGTTCGTCAAGAATGTCGCGAGCCAGTATCCCTTATTTTATCGCGCGATCTAATGAGTGAATCATCAGGGGTTCAACATTTAATAAAAATTCTAGAAGCTATTGAAAAAGAAGATCCTTCATTATTCTTACCCGAAACGCCCTTAGGTAATTATTTAACAGAAATGCGAAAGGATTATAACGAAACAAGATCAAAATTACCTTTTTGATCAAGAGAAATAGCTTTCTTTTAACCCAAGTTCTCTCAAATAAATCTTATACTTCCCCAATTTGCCACCATAATTGCCGGAGGAAATCTTAAGAAGTCCTTCCATATCAGAAATACCTTCAATGGTTTTTTGCATTGCATTCTTCACATCCTGAAGTTCAATACCATTAAAAACTAATTCTGGAATTGATTTTACTCCCTCTGGTACTTCAAATTCACCTTTAGAAAGTTTATCTTTAAGCGTTGGACAAAAAGGATGGTTGGTAGATGGTCCAATTTCAGGATATTTAGCATCAGGGAGCACAGGCTTTGAACCTGCAGAACATACATCAAAGGTTGTGCAAACATTATCAAGCTCGGCTATGATCTTTACGCCTTCTCTCCCTATTTTAATTCCGGATTCGATAGAATCACATAATAACCATAAATTTCCTCCCATAACACCCGAAGCATAAGAGAGTTCTTCTTCAATTAAAAAATCATAGCCCATCATTATTGGTATGTTGATTAATTTTCGATTATATTTTTCTATAATCCACTCATATCCATCCCCACAATGCCCTACATTATCCATCATGTTAAATTTCATATCGCTCTTTGCGGGAAAATGGTCGAAAACTGCAGTTGTGGGTACCACGAGAATGCCTTGTCTCATCCTCCTTCCTAATTGTTCATAAAACTTCTTCGTCGCCTTGCGACCGGTTCCGGTTACCCATAGTTGGACGATTGCTCCGAGCCTCTCATCCACAGTCTCCTTTTCCGTTAGCCACCTTACTATTCCTCCTTCAGCATCTCCAAAAACAGTCGAAGGTAAGGCCGTAAACGCATTTACAGCTCGATTTAAGAATTCCGCATCTTCAGCGGTAACCATTATTTGAACGCAGAGCCCAGAGAAGCATTCACAATATATATCTTCTATTAATGCGACCATAATAATCCGGATAATATTAATATATATGATAAATAGATATTTTCTTGATATTACCTTAATTATTTAAGATCAATTAAAAATTTAAGAATAAATAGATATTAACCTTATAATATAATTTAAATTTAATGTAGAGAATAAAAAAAATGTCACCTGTCGGAATTTTTCTTTTTGAAATTGACGACTCATTTGGTCCTAAAATTATTGCTGATTTTTATTTGAGCTCTAAAAAGGTATCCCCCGAAGCTTTAAAGGAGCTTTCAGCGAAACATAAAAAGGATTTGATTGATGCTACTTATAAATCAGATGAATTTAGGTATTATTCAAGCAAAATTGAAGCCAAATCTATAAATAAAGAACTTTATCTTGGTTTTATTTTAAACTTAGAAAAAGATCTCGTGTCATTAAAAAGTGTTTTTGAGAGTATTGAAAAAAAAATCATAGAAAATTACTCTAAAGACAAAAAAAAAATGGAAACCTTGCTTAAAAAAACTCTAAGTTCAATTTTAAGCCTAATGGAGAAATTAAAAGAACCTAAAATAATCCAAGAAAAA
>JAEOTJ010000299.1 GCA_016839905.1 Promethearchaeota archaeon
TACTGCATTGAAAATGACTTTGGGACGATTATAATTGGATATAACCGATCATGGAAGCAGCGAATTAAATTAGGAAAGAGAACCACCCAGCATTTTGTTCAAGTTCCGTTCCACGCCTTAATACAATACATTTCCTATAAAGCGAAGTTGGTTGGAATTGAAGTATTGAGCTGCGAAGAATCTTATACCTCTAAATGTAGTTTTTTTGATAAGGAACCTATTAAAAAGCAAGCTCGCTATAAAGGGCAGCGCATCAGTCGGGGCTTGTTCCAGAGCCAAAATGGCATGATCATCAATGCGGACGTGAATGCGGGATATAATATCATTCGGAAAGCAGTCCCAAACGCTCGATGGGCTGATGGGATAGAGGATGTAGGGTTTCATCCATATTCTCTTGGTCTCTGTTAAAAAGTTGGGCTGATAGAATAAAATTTAAATTCAATGAAGGGAATTTAAAAATAACCTTATTTAAATAGAAGTAATATGTAAGATATTTAATACATTGATAAGTTTGATATTTATTATATATAAATTTTCTTTTTATTTGTTAATTATTTGAAGATATAAATAATTGTTTGAGTAAAAAAAATCTCGCAAGAGACCATATTAAGAGAAAGATTTGGTATTTTTCGGGATTATTAGAATGTGATAATGTTTGATTTCCCTTAATTGAATAAATTTTTAAGTGTGGTTAAACATTCAAGTAATGAAGGAAAAATATTAATATTTTAAAAAAAAGCGAAATTGCATTTATGAATAATAAACAACAAATAATAAAGAAGATTCTCTCAGACTCAGTCCGAGGAATAATATTTGACTTTGATGGGACATTATTAGACGTGAAAGGGCCTCTTGAAAGAGCAGTAAAAGAAATATTCGAAGAATTGTCAAAAAATCCGTCAGATATGGAAGATATGGATACAACCATCGAAGAATTTGGAGTTATATTAGAATCAATTCAGGGATATCCCTTACCAAAGGTTCTGCTTCAATCACATTCGATTTTTAAATTCATGACTTCGCTAACAAACATCAGTTTCTTAAAAAAAATAGGAATTTTTCCCACCATCATCTCTAAATACAATGAATATTCAAAAGAAGCTTCATTATTTTCAGGAACAGTAAATTTATTGAAATATCTAAGAAAAAAATTCGATTTATTCATAGTTTCTCATAATAAAACAGATGACATAAAATTTCACCTGCAGAAAAATAATATTGAAAAATTTTTCAAGGGGATTTATGGTGCTGACAAGCTTCCTTATTTAAAACCAGATTCACGGGTATTTCAACCTTTATTAGAATCAAATCACTACCTAATTAAAGATAAATTTGTAGTAATTGGAAATATGCCAACTGATATTGAAGCAGGTAAAGAAGCGGGATTCTGGACAATCGGAGTAACTAATGGAGCGATTAAAAAAGAAATCCTTGCTGAAAGTTTTCCTGATTTATTGATAGACTCTTTAAATGATCTATTAAAATTAATTAAAAAAAACTTGGGTTTTATCCCCAATACAATTACCAATAAACTAATAAAAATAAATAATGAGGTGTAAAATTTTATGGTAATACATGATATAGACTCTTCCGAAAAGAAGTCTATTGAGAAATCCGAAAAGAAAGAGGAACCACATTATGAAAAACAACACGAGAAATTAACATATAAAATTTTAAAATATAATCCCATTGACCCGATTAATGACTTTGGAAGAAAAATTGCTAAAAGATTACAGATAACTGATTTAGTAGACCATATGCATTTTTGGGCGGTATGGGTAGTCACGCGTGAAGTTTCACGTAGGTATTGGAATATCCGTATTGAGTATGTGGATAAAACACTATTTCCTGAATTTGGCGGAGGAATAGCTGTATCAAATCATCAATCTCACTTAGATCCTTTCTTTTTAGGTGGCTCAGTTCCACGGAGAATTAGGTTCATGAGCAAGCCAGAAAACTTTAAGACTCCTATTGTTAGAACTTTATTTAGGAATGCTGGTGCTTTTAAAGTCAGAAGAGGGGAACATGATTTAAAATCATGGAATAAAGCAAAAGGTATTCTTAAAGCTGGTAATTGGGTTGGAATGTTTCCTGAAGGCACAAGATCATATGATGGTGAAGTGCAAGAATTTCATTCGGGCTCTGTAAGACTTGCCATTGAAGCTGGTGTTCCAATTGTCCCTACATGTATTATAGGATCAAGAAAAACCTTGAAAAAAGGAGCTCTTTTTATGAAACCAACACCAATCACGGTTCGCATCGGTAAACCGATCTATTATACGGATTATCTCGAAGGGGATATCTCGTATGAAGAAGCTAGACGGTTATCTGATGAATTAAGACAGGAAGTAGTTAGATTAAAAGAAGCAACGACATTCAAGCACAAAGAACATTACCCGGCAGATCTCTCCATTGGCTCTCCGGAAACCATTGAAAGGAGAGAGGAGGGTAGATCTGGGGGCTTTGTAAAAAGACTTAAAAGAGTATTTATAGATACCTTATGGAGTATTGATGATCATTGGTATTATTTATTAAAAATCTTAGGGGCTTTTGGATTAAGAGAGAGATTTTGCCAAACAATGTGGAATTTCTCAGGGGATTTATTATATGAATTATGCAAATTAATGATTCCATTTAGAATGATTGATTATGATAAGTATTTCCCTCACGAGGGGGGAGCTGTTATCGCTCCAAGTCATAGTTCTGAATGGGATGTTATTATTTTGGCAATTAGCGTTCAACAACAAAGACGTAGATTATTTCAAATGGCAAAAGAATCCCTCTTTAATATGCCCTTGGTTAATGCTTGGGTACGAATACACCATGCGTTTCCAATAAAAAGAGAAGAAAGTGATATTGGATCATATAATTTTGCTAAAGAGAAATTAGAAGAAGGACATCTTGTTGCTGTATATCCTGAAGGTACCAAAAATGATGGAGATGGAAATCTCCTTCCAGGTCATGTAGGAGCAGTACGCTTGGCCATTGAAACAAAGACTCCCATAATTCCCGTGGGAATAACGGGTTCAGCAGATGTTTTTCCAACAAGAGCTAAAATGTTAAATTTTGGTAAAGGCGTTATTCTTAAAATGGGAAAGCCATTCAGGGAACATGAAAAATTTTTCGATTCTTCAAGACCTCCTACATATGAGGAACTAAAAGAATTGACAAAAAAATTAATGCAAAGAATTAAAGACTTACTTTTATACGATAATCCGGATGCGTGATTGTTTAGAGGAAATAATAATAATGCAATCAGACGAAAAAAAAATAAAAGTCGGAATACCACGAGCCCTTCATTTCTATCGGTTTTTTCCATTTTGGAAAAGATTACTGGAAGATTTAGGAGCTGAAATCATATTAACTCCAGGGACCAATAAGAAAGTCGTGGAAGAAGGTGTAATGCAAGGTTTTGGAGAATTATGCATTCCCATGAAAGTGTATTACGGTCATACGTTGAAATTAATTAGAGAACATCCTGAGCTTGACTATCTTTTTGTCCCTCGATATGTTTCAGATAAGAAAGAGGGTTATTATTGTCCCAAATTTTTAGCACTTCCAGATGTCATAAAAATATTGCCTAATTGTCCAAAGATCCTAAAATTTGAGGTAAATATTAAAAATGTTCCCATTGCTACTTCCGTGATTGAACTTGCAAGACAACTCGGTAAAAGCCAGACCCAAGCTTTAAATGCTTATGAGAGTGCCAGAAGATTTTATAAAGAATATTTAGACTTTTTGAGAAAAGGGGCACCAGTAATACATGCTTTAAGACTAGTTCAAAGGGACCGTCCCTTTACTCTACCAAAGAAGAAGAGCAAGGGAGGTATTAAGTTATTATTATTAGGACACGGTTATAACTTGTTTGATACATTTATTAACTTAGATTTTCAGAAAAAATTAACCGATCAAGATGTAGAAGTCTTAACGATTGAAAACCTGCCCGAACGGATTTTTAAAAAACCTGTTATTGTAAATAGGAAATTGCGGAACTATTGGATTCACGAGGAGGAGATTATGCAGAGCATCAGATATTTCTTAACTGAAGCTCGAGATCAACTTGATGGTGTGATATTCCTCATTAGTTTTGCTTGTGGTCCAGATAGTTTAATAGCCGAATTAATCATGCGAGATATGAAAGTCGTTAAGCTTCCATTTTTACAGATTATAATGGACGAACATTCTGGGGAGGCTGGGCTTCTAACACGCATAGAGAGCTTTACCGATATGATAAAGCGGAAGAAGAGATTCCTGAAAGAGAAGTCTGGGGAGCAGGGGCCAAAGATAAGCACTTAAAACATGATTTAATACCAGTAATATATTTCTTTCTTAAAAAAGTTGAATTAAATTTTAATAGTGTTTAAAATTAGGAAAGAAAGAGATTTTAAGTGGTATTTTATTCGTGAATTTTTATTTTTTTTTAACCATCTTACTTGCCAACGTCTCTAAAACCAAATTCATATTTTTTCCTGTCTTAACCGAACATTGAACAAAATCTAATTTTTTATTAAAATCCTTCCCAATATCAATTAAATCATCCATTAAATCTTTTTTATTACCAACAATTATGAGAGGTATTTCTTTCTCCAAGCCAAGCATTAATCTATTCATCCATTTTGAAAAGCTCTCAAGATAATCTTGATTTGTAAGGTCAAACATGAATATTCCTCCAGTACATCCCTTCAAATACATGGAAAATAAATGTTTAAAACGATCTTCTCCTGAAAAATCCCAGATTTGTAAGGTAATTTGTAAAGGATATCCCTTAAAGTACAATCTGTGCGTAAATAGATTTACTCCTATTGTCTTTGGACAAGCCTCAATAAAGGTATTTTTTTCTAGCCTTTTGCAAAACGCCGTCTTGCCTACATTGGAATCTCCAAATAAAACTACTTTATATTCATCTCTTTCTAAATTCATTACCTTATTCTAGATAAAAATTGTTAAAACAATCTCTGTTTATTGTTTTATTAGAATTAATAGTTCTTTTTTTTACATTAAAAAGAGTATAATATTCTGCTAATATTGATTCATTTATTCAATTATTATCAATTAGATTTTGAAATAATAAGTATCATATCTGATTTTTAAATTTTTATAGCAATAAAAATATATATGAGATAACAAATCACAAGTTTTCCATAGGGATTTATATGATATTATTATAATATTATATTTAGAATTCGAATTAATAGAGTAAAGATGAATTATGGACTCAGATAATGTTAAAGAGGAGACAGAATTAATCTCAAGAAGTCATCTCCACATATTAAGGAAGAAAAAGATACACGAAGAGATTAAAGCCTCATTAAGACTTTTAGAGAAAAAAATTGAACCGCTTGAGGTTGCGGATGAGTATTTACATAATATTTTTAAATTGATGAAGGATGGTATTTCAAGGAGATATCCTGAGTTAAATGAAAAAGAATTACAGCAAAAAATAAGAGATACATTATCTTTAACAAGAAGAATTAAGGCTGGTCGAAAAAAGGGGAGGAATATTGGCTGAATTAGAAGATATCTTATCACGTTTAGAAAAAATCTTCAAGGCAATAAAACTTAAGCATGTTATTGTAGGAGGTATTGCTGTCATTCATTATGGACATGTAAGAGCTACTCAAGATATAGATATAATTATTGAAGATGATCCTTCTAAAATCTCTCAATTTTTAGGATTATTAAGATCCTATAATTTTGATGTAATGGAAGACCAATTTAAAATGGCTTATCAAGAACGGACAAATTTTACTATCCTTGATAATAATAGCTTTTTAAGGTTAGACATTAAAGTCGCTGACAAGAAGAGAGAACTTGAAGTACTAGATAATGCGATTCATGAAAAAATTCTTGGAAAAGATTTATGTGTTGCATCATTGGAATATGTTCTAATAGGAAAAATAATATATATGGGAATTATTAATGATATACCTGATTCAGAGTTGCTTGAATACCAAGATATTGTAGATTTTTTAACGCTATTTAATGCTAATAAAGAAAAAATAGATTTAACTTTTTTAAATAATAAGATAAAGGAAATTGGGCTCGAAACTACACTTAATCGATTATTATCAATCACATTTTGAAATAACTATAATTAATTCCATCAAAATTTCAAAATTTCAAAATTTATAATAATATCAAATCTATAAAATTAGGATTGAAAGGATTTCCTTTATATATTGACAATAACTTTTCCCATTTGTATAAATGATCATTTAATTAAATAAGACTTCTTTAATTCAAGCCTCCTTGGCTTTTAATTATAAAGAAAACAAATATATATGTATTTAAATACATGCAAAATAGAGATAATAAAAATATTTGATATTATAAAAAAAAGTAGAACGACCTGAATTGTAATATTGTGAAAAATAGAATCGATAGAGGTAATTAAAGAATATATGAAGCTCTCGTTCCCGCATATGGGTCCCAATTGGGTTGCCTTTAAAGCTCTATTTGAGACTTATAACCCAGATATCGAAACCATTTTACCTGAGACAACAAATCGGGAAGCCATAAAGATTGGCGTTAAATACGGTCCTGAGTTCGTTTGTTTTCCTTTTAAGGCAACTCTCGGAAATTTCAAGAATGCATTGGATAGAGGGGCAGAGGTACTTATTATGGCCATAGATTGTGGACCTTGTCGCTTCGGGTTTTATGCAAGCGTTCAAGAGCGAATCTTAAGGGATATGGGTTATAAAGATTTCAAGTTAATTCCCCTACAACAAGCAGATTTGTTAACCTTTGAATTTGTTAAGACTCTCAAGCAAATAGCATCCCATAAAACCCTTGTTCATTATTCCAATACTGTAAAAGCCATCATTGTCTTTCTTAAAAAAGCGAAATTACTTCAAGACATACAAACTGCTGAGGGTCTTTTTCGGGCTTATGAACGGAATAAAGGAGATACAACAAGAATAGTAGATGATCTCTTAATCAAGCTGGATGAAAATAAAACTGCTAAAGAATTGAGAGGATTCAAGAATGTTATTAAGGATGCGTTCTATGGGTTGGATGTTGATAGCTCCCGCAATCCACTTAAAGTAGCTATTGCTGGAGAGATTCATATAACATTAGAACCCTTTATTAATCAAGACATACGCAGGCGCTTGGGTGAGATGGGAATAGAAATTCACCAGAACATTTCTCTATATGATTGGGTCGTTCATAAATTCCACCTTAACTATCATAGAAAATGGTTAGAGCATTTAGCAAGACCACACATAAAGATGGACATTGGTGGGGATTGTATATGGGTTATAGGGGAATACATCGATAGGGCAAACGCTGGATTTGATGGTTTCTGCCATTGTTATCCTTTCACTTGTATGCCAGAGGTGACTACTCGTACGATAATTACCAACAAATTAAAGAAAGTATATGATTTGCCGGTGATTTTCTTTTCTTTTGACGAGCATTCGGATGCCCAAGGTGGCTTTCGCACTAGATTAGAGGCCTTTGTCGAACTAATGTATTCTAGGCGTGATAAAAATTTAAAAACGAGAGTTATTGAAAAAGACATTATTGAAGGAAAACCAGAATTATTTCAAGTTCATGGAAGTCCTTTTTATAATGAATGTTTGCAAATAATTCAAGAAAAATAAGAAGTGAGAAAAATGGTAGAAGATGTTACAGGAAAAATTGTAAAATTGGATGATAATAAGAAAGATGCCTTCTTAGGAATTGACGTGGGCAGTGTTAGTTTAAAATTCATGTTAATTGATGGAGATGGGCAGGTATTATCCCATGTATTTTTAAGGAATAAAGGTTCTCCAATCGACTCCGTTAAGGAAGGGATGGATAAATTGAGAGAACATATCCAGCAACATGAAGAATTAAGTGAATACGAAATCAGGGCTTGTGGAACGACGGGATCGGCAAGATATTTAACGAAATCAATCGTAGGAGGAGATCTTGCAAAAACAGAGATCATTGCCCATGCTGTAGCCACTCAATCATTATATCCTGATGTCCGGACAATCCTTGAAATCGGAGGACAGGACAGCAAGCTTATCATACTCCGCGATGGTATTATCGTGGATTTTGCCATGAATTCAGTATGTGCCGCAGGAACAGGGTCCTTTCTTGACCATCAAGCTTCAAGATTAGGACTTCCCATTGAAGATTTTGGCGATTATGCAGTGAGATCAAAAAATCCCGTGTCAATTGCTGGGAGATGCACGGTTTTTGCAGAGTCAGACATGATACATAAACAAAATTCAGGATATTCTCGAGAGGACATCATTGCAGGATTATGCGAATCCCTTGTAAGAAATTACTTGAATAACTTATCAAAAGGTAAAGACTTGGAAGAACCTGTCGTATTCCAAGGAGGTGTCTCTTATAATAAAGGAATTGTTCAAGCTTTTGAGCGACATCTTGAGTGCAAGGTCGTTGTTCCAAAATATAATGTTTTAATGGGAGCGCTTGGAATGGCAATTCTAGTCAGAGAACATTACATCGACCATGGACAGGAAACAAATTTTAGAGGTCTTCATGTAGGAGATATGAAATTCGTAACTTCTGCTTTTCCTTGTGGAGATTGTCCAAATAATTGCGAAATCGTCCAAGTAAAGATGCCTGAAGATGAGAATAAAATAATTGCCCGCTGGGGCTCAAGATGCGGGAAGTGGGAAGTCTTCTGATCCCCGCTAATCTGCGGCACCAGATATAGGATATCAAACATATCTTACCAGAATTATTGGAAACGATAATTCTCCTTAACTTTCCTTTTATTAGTAACTTTTTTAAATAATTAATTAAAGTTTAAAATCCAAATTCAATTGTTTTAAAATTTATTACATTATGTATTATGAGTAGTAATTACTATTTATAAAAGAAAAAAGTCTGCTTAATAAGAATATCTTCCCCTTGGTTAGTTTCTGTCAAAATATCTGCATTTAAATATCTTTTAGCACCACAGAATCTCTTAACCGATTATTTTCCTAGGTAAAAATTTAGCATTTTTACCATAAAAAGATTAATAATCAGATATTAAAAACTCTAATTTTGGAGGAATAAAGATATATAGATGATAAAATTAATAATATTGACAAAAAAGGTAAATTAGAGATCAAGAAGTAAAAAATAAACTGGAGTAAAAATGAAAGCAATATTCCGATTTAATTCAAAATCAAGGGCAAAGGGTATCCCCGAAGCAATTGAGATTACCAAGAGACTTAATGGAGAATTAGAAAAAGGCTTTTATAAGATTGAATTTGATTCAATAAAAGACCAAAATTTATTGAGATTACAACAATTAGTAGGACATTTAAAACAAACTACACTTCTTGTTGAAGAGAAAAAAATAGATAAAGTTAAAGTCCAAGACACTCCTGAGATTTCGCAGAAGAAAGAGGAGCCTGCTCCTTCTAATGTTAAATTAACATGGTTATATAGCGACGAGATTTGGAATAGTGAAGAGAGTTTTGATAAGCAGGATATTATTCGAGACAAATATGAAGCAGGAAGGCGTTTTCAGAATGGAAAAGATTATATTGAAGCCATTGAAAGTTATATTGATGTTTTAGAATTAGATCATAAAGATGGGTATTATTTTAGTGAAGCCTTAAGAAATCTTGGGCATGTATATTATGATCAGAAAAAATATCAAGAAGCTTTTGAAGTCTTTGACAAGCTTTTTAAGGCTTATCCCGATTGGGATATCAAAACAGATCCAGGAAGCTTGTATTTTGATGCATGTGAGAAAAGTGATAATAGGAAAAGATTAAGGGAGCTTAAAGATAAATACGGAGATATACAAAAAGCAGAACCAATTAAGAAAACTGGGGGGCCAGTTGGCTTAGTTGCTATAGGTAATTATGATTTTGAGAATATAGAACATATTAATGAAGCTTATAACTTAGCAATTAATTCAAACATAACAAAATTTGATTTTTGGATTAATTTAGGTCAATCCTTAAAAGGATTTGGTCAAGAATTAGAAGAATCTCAATATTATGAGAAAGCTATAGAATGTTATAAAAAAGCTGTTGAATCAGAGCCTAATTTTTATGATGCGATATTAAATATAGGCAGTTTGTACGAATCCTTAGGGAAAATGGATGAAGCACTTGAATATTTTAAAATGATCATAGATGAATTTGATCAAGAACAATTAAAACATCATGATAAGATAGTTAAGTCTGATCCTCTAGCTTTTAATAGCTGGATGGCCATGGGTGATATTTATAGTGATTATGACATCTATTCAATGGCAATACATTGTTATGAAAAGGCTTTAGAAATTGATACTGAGAATGAAAATTTATGGATCTCCTTAGGGAAAATACATCTAAATTCTGAAGAATATCAAGAGTCTGTGGAATGTTTTAAGAAAGCAAGTAAAATCAACCCTAATTTATCCGAGCTTAAAATTATAATAAATAACATCAGAAAAAGCAATATTGGTCGAGCTTTAGAAGTCTTAGAAAAATTGGAAGAGCTTTTATATCAATAAAAAGTAATTCAAGATCATATAGTCCTTTTTTTATACCTATGATCTTAAAAGTCTTCATTATTACCACTGGGGGAAAAATCTGATATTCTATGAATCTTTTTACCAGAGAAATTGTAGATAAAGAGATTCTTAGCGGATTCTTGGCAATTTTTAAGGATTATGCCGAGGAAGTCATCGCTGGTAAAATTGTAAATCTTAATTTCCGCAATTTCAATATATTCACTTAAATCTAATCCGTTTGAGACAATTGAAAGTTGCATTTTATATTTTTTAATTTCTTTCGCTATTTGATACCAATCATCTCTTAAGAATGGTTCTCCTCCCATTAGGGTAACTCCCTTAAAACCACAAAAATATAAATCGCGAACTAATTTTAAAGCCTCCTCTATATTTAGCTCATCCTCACGGGAATATCCCGCATTCGAACCACAATGAATACATTTACTATTACATCTTAAAGTGAATTCCTAAACGGCTAAATTAAATCTTTTTTTACTTAAGCAATGTGATAATAGGTATGACATTCTTTTAATAACTCGATTTTATAAGTAAATTTTAAGAATTATTACTTTTTATATGTTATCAAAAATATATTTTTCAAATTCTACAAAAAATAATTAAATTTCTGAGATTAAAAATTCTTTTTCTTTTAGGATATTAAATATTCATCAATATTGCTAAAATCTTTATTTTTATTGGAAAATATACCTATTGAATCTAATAGTTCACCCATATTTCTTTGCACGCGCTTACATAATTGTTTTTCAATTGGTGCTTGCCAGTTTATTACATATTTTCTCCAATCAGTATCTTTTAATTTTTTAGAATGGATACCAAAAAATACAAGAATTTCCGTATCAGTTATATGGCCATTCTCATTTTCGACTATTAAGTGTGGTACATCATTCAAATATTTTTTACCTCCAATCATATAAGCAAGTAGAGAATGATGACCATCAAATAAAATCCATTCAGATTGTTCTGTCTTAATTAATTTTATGTTAGGCAACCCCTTTGGAGAGAGAATATCTTTTCTAGATCTTATTTGTTTAATCATTGATATTATTTGAGAGACACTTTTAATTCCTGTATTATTATGCAGATTTACAATTTCTCTTAATTGTACTATTTCTGTCACTTGTTTAATGGTTGTTTTTATTTTAAAAATATATTCTTTTTCAAAAAGATCAACTGTATCATAAATAGTCATATTTTTTTTTTTAAAATTAATTTTTGACACAGAAATCTCTATTAAACTATTATTTTTGGTTTTATATGGACGAATTGATTTTATAATTCTGTATTTCATCTGTAATAAGAAGTTAGAACTGATTTATAATCCTTATGATAATCATAAAAATTGATAATTTCCCATTAAAATCCAAATTTTATTCTAGTCCTTAATCTTTTCTTTTTTAAAGAAATTTAATTGAAAATTATGGGGCTGTGTGTATGTCTTAAAGATAGATATTTTCCTATACTTGAAGAGGATGTGGATTTTTGATAATTTTTAACAATCAGAAATACTAGATAATATACTAAGATTAATAAAATAATAACTGTTTTATTTTATTATGGTTGTAATAAAAAGAGAAGGAGTTATTCTTGAATCAACAGAGAAAGAATTTGAAAACCAGGCAACTTTAAACCCTGCAATAGTTCAACAAGGAAACATCTTGCATTTATTTTACCGTGCTGTAAAGGAGGGTAATTATTCAAGTATTGGTTATTGCAGATTGGAAGGCCCTTTGAATGTTGTAGAAAGGGCAAAAAATCCCGTGTTGTACCCTGAGTTTGATTATGAAAAACACGGTGTAGAAGACCCAAGAATAGTCCTTCTTGATGGAACTTATTATCTTTTTTATACTGCCTATGATGGTAAAAATGCCTTAGTTGCCTATGCTACCAGTAAAGATCTGAAAAAATGGGAAAAGCATGGAATTATAAGTCCTATAATGAAATATAGTGAAGCAAAAAAATATTTTGCATTATCTAAGCTAAAACAACGATATTATTTTTTTGAATCTTATTATAAAGATGTTGTTGCACCTGATGTGCTTTTATGGGAAAAAGACACATTTTTAATACCAAAAAAGTATAATAATAAATTTGCATTAATCCATAGAGTATTACCAGATATTCAAATTAATTATTTTGATAATTTCAATCAGTTAACTACTGATCATTGGAAGGAGTATTTAAAAAAATTAGGAAATTATATAATTCTTGAGCAAAATTATGGGTTTGAATCTAGAAATATTGGAGGAGGAGCTCCCCTAATTGAAACAAAAAAGGGATGGCTAATGATTTATCATGCTGTAGAAGATACAAATCAAGGTTCAAAATATCATGCGGCGGCGGCCCTTCTTGATATAGATAATCCTCAAAAAGTAATTGGGCGATTAAAACAACCATTAATCTCTCCAACTGAAGATTATGAGAGATATGGAGACGTTGGAAATGTCATATTTCCAACGGGTACAGCAATTTTTGATGATAGGCTTTATATTTATTATGGGGCTGCAGATAAAAGGATTGCTGTTGCCTCAGTAAACTTAGATCTACTATTGAAAGAGCTCTTAATTAATAAATCAACTCTACAATATGATATTGGTTTTTTAGCTGGTGAAGTATTTAAAATGGCTTATAAAGAAGAAATAAGTCTGAATCAACTAGCACAATTATTAAAAAAAGATTATGATAAAATAATGATGGCGATAGGATGGTTGGCAAGGGAAAATAAAGTTATTTCAAGATATGAGAATGGAGAAATAATTATTTGGACAAAAGAATAGGATTTTCTTAAAATTTAAAAATATTAAATATTATATAAAAATAAAATAAAACATCTAATTTTTAATTATAAAACTGAATTCTTATTTAGAATATTTATTATCAGCCCAACATATAAATTAGAAGAATTCTTAATATTATTAGAAATTTAATTTATAGGTGTTTATTATTATGAATCCAATTTGGATTCTTTATATGGGAACATATCCTCCGAGAGAATGTGGAATTGCTACTTTTACTAAAGATTTAACAACAGCAATAGATAAAAAATTTTCCCCTTCAATAAAATCAAAAATAGTTGCTATGAACGATAGAAGTTCCAATAATTTTAATTATCCACAAGATGTCATTTTTGAAATAAATGATAACAATATTTTAGAATATATTGATGTAGCAAAAAAGATCAATAAAATTGAGGCAATAAAGCTTATTAATATTCAGCATGAATTTGGAATTTTTGGAGGAGATTATGGAGAATATGTAATAACATTTTTAGAACATTTGAAAAAACCTGTTATAATAACATTCCATTCAGTTATTCCTAATCCAGATGTTAAACTAAAAAATATAGTTTATACTCTATCTGAGAAATGTTCTTGTTTAATAGTTATGACAAAAGAGGGAACTAACATCCTCAGAGAAGATTATGATATTTCAACAAATATAATTTTAATACCTCATGGAGCTCCTATAGTACCATTTATTCCAAGTATAGAAGGAAAAATGAAAAAGGGATTAAGCGATAAAATAATATTATCATCTTTTGGTCTCGTAAATCCTGGAAAAGGATATGAATATGTGATTAAAGCACTTTCCGAAGTCGTTAAAAAATTCCCAAATATCCTATATATAATTACTGGGGAAACTCATCCTGTAATAAGAAGAAAAGAAGGAGAAAAATATCGAAATTTTCTTAAGAACATAGTTAAAGATTTAAATCTTGAAGACAATGTTAAATTCGATAACAGATATGTATCATTAAAAGAAATTATTCATCTATTACAAGCAACTGATATTTATATTTCATCAAATTTGAATCCTAACCAAATAGTAAGTGGTACTTTGGCATATGCTATGGCGAGTGGAAAAGTTATTTTATCCACACCATTTATTCATGCCAAAGATGTATTAACTCCTGAAAGGGGAATCCTTGTTAAATTCAGGGATTCAACTTCTTATACAAATGCAATAATTAAAGTTTTATCAAATCCTATCCTAAAGGAAAAAATTGAAAAAAAGATTTATTCTTATACGAGAAATACAATATGGCCAAATGTAGCTTTATCTTATTTTAAAATCTTTAAAAAATTCATTGTCAAACTCGGAAATTTTAACCTATCAAATCCTAAAATCAAGTTCAATTATATTGAGAAACTTACTGATGATTTTGGGATTATACAATTTGCAAATTATAGTATTCCAAATAAATTCTCAGGATATACGCTTGATGATAATGCAAGAGCCATGATCGTTTCTACAATTTACCATGACTTATTTAAAGATAATAATAAGTTAAAATTAATAAAAAAATATCTTAATTTTATTAAATACGTTCAGCAAGATGATTTCAAATTTTATAACTTTGTAGATCATGAGAAAAAAATAAATTTTGAGCATTGGAGCGATGATTCACATGGAAGGGCAATGTGGTCCTTAGGTTATTTAATAGCATCTAAAACTATTCCGGAGGGCTTGAGAAATGAGGCTCAAGAAATTTTTGAAAAAGGATTAGCAGTAATAGAAAAAATTAAATCACCTAGAGCTATCGCATTTATTATAATTGGATTATATTTTTATAATAAGAGAAATAAAAACAGTGAAAATCGAATAAACAAGTTATCCGATTATTTAGTATCACTTTATTATAATTGTCGTACTAATGAATGGCATTGGTTTGAAAATTATCTTACCTATTCTAATAGCAAGCTGCCAGAAGCTCTTTTTTATAGCTACAAAATAACTAATAACAAAAAATATTTGAAAATCGCAAAAAAAACATTAGATTTTCTCATCACAAAAACTTTTATGAATGGTTTATTTAGTCCTATTGGTCAGAATGGATGGTATTTTAAAAATGGTGATAAAGCTTTATTTGATCAACAACCAATAGATACGGCTTTAATGGTACACACTTTAATCCTTGCGTTTAAAATAACAAATTTAAAGAAATACATAAAACTTGCAGATACTGCGTTTAAATGGTTCCTTGGAAAGAATTCTTTAAATCAAGTTATTTATGATGAAACTACAGGTGGTTGCCATGATGGCATTGGGAAATTCTCAATAAATTTAAACCAGGGTGCGGAATCATCAGTTATGTACTTAATCGCAAGACTTGCCATTGAAGAATTAAAAAGAATCAAATTAATTTAATCATAAATTAGAAAAGTCATTAATAAGCGTACTTTACACTTAATTCTTGAATTGATCCTGAAATTCTCTTAACATTACTAATATTATTATTTAAAATTGCTTTCATTAGTTCTACTTTATAATTCTTTATAGTTTCTTGAACAGAAGTATATTTTTTTCGAACTTTTTCAGCCAATTCACTTAATTTATTATAAATATCCTTAGTATTCTCAAAATCTACAAAATTAAAGTCTAATATCATCTTTTTGTATTTTTCATTAAGATCTTTTAACCAATTTCTTATACCTTCATAGAGGTGGGCAATAATATCAAGACTTCCATAAATGCATACTTGTTCAAACTCATCTTCATTTTTATTAATTAAATCCTCTAAATATGTATTAATCTCTTTTTTAAGGGGATTAATATTTATATTTGGATTAGTAAAAAAAGTAGCCGTGTAATTTAGATAATTAAAAATTTCCATGTTTATATTTTGTCCTTTTAATTGAAATCCTGCCATATCTTTAATATTGATCTCATGAGAAAATTTTTCTAAAGCGCTAACAAACATGGGAATCAAATCCATATCAAAATTTTCATTTGGTATTTCTTTACTAATTAAGAATTCTTCAAGCGCACCCTCATAAAGCTCTATAGTAAAAAGTATTTTTCCATCTTTATTTGCAAGAAAGAAGCCGATGAAAGAAGGGGCACTTACTTCTTTCATTCCCTCAATTTTTAAATAGTTTCTTTCAAGTTCTTTCAAATTATCTTGATTAAAGCGATTGATTATATCATTATAATGCTCTTTACCTTCAGTGGTTAAAACGAGCATTTTTTCATCTTCTATAATGGAAAATCGCAAACGATTTTTTTCCTGTAAGATTTTAATTATTTTATTAAGCTTTTCTTCAGGAAACAAGAGCTTCTCTTTAAGGTAGGAAAGTGAAAGTGAATCTTTGTCTTTAAAGGGAAATAGAAATTGAAAAATTCCTTTTATTAAATTAAAATCTATCCTCTCAACAGCACTCTCTTCGTCAATACTGGCTTTTAAAATATCAATAAACAATGCTAACGAATTTGAGAAAAATTCTTTTGTTATGCTTGTAAATTTTATTTTTAATTTATTTTCATTAGTTAATTCATTTATGATTTTATTTTGTTTCTTTAATCGTTCTTCATAAGGAATTAAATCTATTTTATGAACTAATAAATATATGATCGAATTTAGACATGTCTCAGACCTAATATCTATTATTTTTCTCGTAAAATTGATGATATCTTCATCAGAGGATTTAATGTCAACTACAATTAATATTATCTTTGTATTATTAAAGATTTCTTTCTCTTGACTCTCTAACCATCTTTCATTTTCTTGACCTGCTAAATCAAAAACACCAATATCTTTTCCTATATTTAAAATAATAGATTCTTGACCATGTGTAGGCTCTAGAGCATATTCTAATAATTGTTTCGAACTATCACCTTCAAAAAAGATTTTTCTAAGTGTTGTTTTTCCAACTCCAGGAGGGCCTACAATTACAATCTTGCTACTACCCATCTTATTGCCCAAATTTTATAGTTTTTCGTATAGAATTGCTAAAAGTTCCATTACTCTCTTGGTAACATTATATAAATTCTGTAATCTAAGAGTTTCTGAGACACAAATTATATTCATTAAATCAAATTCTCCAAGATTGAGAAATCTGATATAGACTTTTAATTCCTTGGAACTTATTAGAATTAACTGTCGTATGTTATCGTTTAAGCACATATTTTCAAAAGATTGGCTCATTTGAGCGGTTAATTTATGAACATGATTAATCAAGTTATGATCAAAATCATTTGAGGATGCTTGGCAAATAATACTATGGTTTTTATTTGTGACAAAAAACATTGTTTTTGAAAGATCTTTAAGAGCTCCATCCAAGATCTCTTTTAATTGTAAAGTTTCTTTAGAAAAATTGGCTAAGATTTCGTAAAAGGCATTATAAGTATTGAAGATTAATTCAGGATAAATGCTTGTAAAAAATATTGATAAACCAAATTCATTATTAATTATTTCTCTAATTTTATTTAGTTCTTCTTCTCTTGATAAGGGTTTTATCAAATCAATTTTATGTAGAAAAAGAATTAATTTTACATTATATGACTTGTTATCAATAATATTCTTGATTTCTTTAATATCTTCAATAATCTCATTTTTATTCATGACCCACATAGTGAAATCAAAGAGATATAATATTATATCTGAATTCTCAAATGCTATTGATTGCTCATATTCATCTTTTAATAGAGCACTTAATTCTTGACCTGATGTATCAAAAAATCCTAATTTTAAGTCAAGCCACGAATAAACTGATGGAGAAATACCTCTCGTTGGCTCCAATGGATGATATATTAAGTCTTTTGAGTTTTTTCCTTCAAAAACAATTTCTTTTATACTTGATTTTCCTGTTCCCGCTCGTCCTAAAACTACTATCTTTTTTTCGGTAGATTTTTTGAAAAAAACCTCGATATTATCCAAAAGATACTGATTTCGTTCAGATTTAGGTTTAGCTATAACTTCTCGAGCTATTTTTTGTAGTTTAATTTTAATATTGTGAAGATTAATCTTTTGATTTTGATGAATAATTAATATTAGCAGTTCATAGCCAACATCTACCACTCTTCTTTTATCACAATAACTTAATATAATTTGATCTTCATAATTAATCTCAATAACTTCTTCTTTTTCTATATTCTCCTGTCCAATCCCATGTGTTAGATAAATCTTATTCAACATATCCGGAGTAATATTAAATGTCTTAGGATATAAGAAATCATATAAAGCTCCCATTTTAGTGTCCCAACCAATTAATGCCAATCCTAATCCCATAAGCCTTTCCTATTGAATAATTTTTTCTTATTATGATATAAATTATGTCTTTAATAATCTATGTTTAAAATAAATTTTATATAAATATTTTTTTTTAGGATTTTTTTATTTAATATTCTCTTAATTTATTTAATTCAAGGTATTAATATCTTTGAAAATCTAATAATCCTAAATTTTACCTTTATAAATATAGTTATTAAGTTTTAATCGAGTATCTCCAATTAACCAAATCAATTTATTTACACTTAGACCTTGCGAAATAAATACTAAATTTTTTAAATCAAATTTTTTAATTCCAAGATTTTTCATTATTATGTTCAAGTTATTTGAACTCGATATTATGATATGCTCGATATTGTCATCTTGGGTCATTTCTTCAAAAGACTGGTTTAATCCTGCAGTTAAATTGTGTGAATAATTGATTAAATTAGTATCAAAATCCCTTGTCATGCTCTGAACTATAATGCTATTATTTCTATTTGTTGCATAACTTAGGGTATTAGAAAGATCTTTTAAATTATCGTCCAAAATTGATTTTAATTGCTGAGTTTCTTCCGAAAAACTACTAATTATTTGGTAAAGTGCATTATAAGTATTATAAATCAATTTAGGATAGAGACTTGTAAAGTAAATGTTAAAATTGTAATTTGTTTCTATTTCTTCTTTTATTTGTCCTATTTGTTCCTCTAAATTTTCTTCACGTATTAAATCAATTTTATGTAAAAATAAAATTAACGTTGTATTTTCAAAACTATCTTCTATAATTTTTTTAATTTTTAAAATCTCATTAATTATTAATTCCTGATTATTAATCCATGAAGTATAATCAAAAATATAACAAATAATATCGGAATTTTTAAAAGCTAATGCTCTTTCCTCCTCATCGTTTAATAAAAAATTCAATTCTTGACCCGAAGAATCAAAAATACCTAATTCTAAATCAATCCAAGAGTATACATGCGGACTTAAACCTCTAGTAGGTTTTAAAGGAGTCGTTAGTAGTTTTAATGGCATCTCTCCTTCAAAAATAGCCGTTCTAATGCTTGATTTTCCCGTTCCTGCTCTACCGAGCAAGAGTATCTTTTTTTTAGATGAATTTGCACTCATTTTATCTTATATTTTAAAAAAAAATCCCATTTAAAACTCTTTGCTAAACTAAAAATAGTTTTAAAATAATAGATCATTTCAATCTTACTTAAATAAAAGATAAATCTATTGTACTTATGATAATAGTTAAAAATAATTTCTTATATTAACAATATAATTAAATTTTTGGGAGATGATGAAATTATTGTAATTAGGGATCTCAGTGCGCGATTTAAAGTTGCTCTTTTTGGAGATGGAGGCGTTGGTAAAACCACTTTAGTTAATCGTTATATTACAGGGAAGTTTTCTAGCGATTTTAAAATGACAATTGGCGTGGAATTTTACTCAAAAACTATTGAAATAGAAAATAAACGAGTTTCTCTCAAAATTTGGGATTTCGCAGGGCAAACCCATAACCAATTTAAAAATCTATTGCCCAACTACATATCAGGTGCTTCTGCAGGAATTTTCATGTATGATATAACACGTTTCGCCTCTATAAGAAACATTGATGAATGGTTAAAAATATTAATGAAAGGTTTGGAGGGAATATATAAAAAAATCCCAATTTTGTTAGTAGGTGGAAAGTCAGACTTAGAAAACGAGAGAAGTGTTGAGAAAGATTATGCTTCAGAGGTGGCTAAAACTAAAAGTTTTTATAACTTTCTCGAATGTTCTTCAGTTTCCGGACAAAACATTGAAACTGTTTTCACTTCACTCGCTAGAAAAATGATGGAAATGTCTGGAATTATTTGAATTTAGGATTTTTTAATATTCACATTTCTATTTTTTTAATTTTTTTCTTTTTTGAGTTATTTTAATTGATTTTTTTTCATGAACTTCAAAACTAATCTTCATCCGACAAAAATGTCGCTCAAGGGCTATAGCTTTATTAATGATGTTTTTGATCATTTAGATAATAATCATTTTCTGTTTCAGTCATTAAATATTTCTGAACAA
>JAEOTJ010000300.1 GCA_016839905.1 Promethearchaeota archaeon
TAAGAAACAAGCTATATTTTTCAGAGGATATATACTTGATAATCTAAATGAGTTGAAGAAAACACAAATTTTGTCGAATGAAAACACTTAAATGATTTATTAGCTATTCTTTAATAAACATACTCTTTAAATTAAAGTAAAAAATAAATATAATCTAAGCAGAAATAATTTATTAAACTCAAATTTTAAATATTTTAAAAAAAAGATGTGATAATCAGTGGCAAAAAAAAAAGCACCTGCTAAGAAAAAAGCACCTGCTAAGAAAAAAGCACCTACTAAGAAAAAAGCACCTGCTAAAAAAAAGACAACTCCTACTAAAACGAAAGATGCTGGCTCAATGGCTCCAGATACAAAACAAATTACCTATAAAAAAATAAAAGTCAACTTGTGGCGGACCAAATTACATGGAGAAGAGCTAGGCCCCTACCAAACACTTAAATATCGAGCGAAAACGAGATTTTTTTCAAAAACGTTAGAAATAGAAGGATTAGTTGAAATCGATGAAAAAAAGAAGTACATCATCGCCTATAATAAAGACAGCTGGAAAAATGATCCAAACGAGAAAAAACGACTTATTTTGCGCCTTTTTACCATAATGGAAACTGGAATCGGTGTTGAGAAGGGAGGGAATTTCGTTGCAGGGATAGAAATGAGCACCACGCACTCATTAATCCAAAGTTATGAAATTAAACATCCAGCTCCCGTGTTTTTCATCCAAGTTCCAAAGATGACTTATTTAACTCGTATAGTTAGAGGTTGGAGACTAAAAGGAACGCGCTGGTCTTGGCCTTTACTTCCGGAACAAAAGGATGATGAGTTTCAAATGGTTAAAGCAAAAGGAACCTTGGGTTTAGGTCGAGATTATGATATTTACATTGGAAAGAAGAAGATCGCAAGATTAGACCAAGAAAAAGCGACCAAAAATGTAGAAATCGAAATATATGATGAATTCTATGCGAAGGATAAATCTTTCATAAAAACCGTCATTCTCTTTGGTACAATATGCTTTTTCATGAAGAAGACGGAAGATTTGGTAGAAAAACTTTTTAAAGAAATGAAAGATACGGGGTCTACCCCATTCAAGCCTCCTAAGCAGGAACTGGACCTATTCAAGAACCCCCGGCTAATGAGGAAGTAGAATCCCGATCGTGGGTAATAATTTAAATGGAATAAGGATTTTTTTTTTATTTATTTTAATCTTTTTAAGCTAAATTAATAAGTACGGCTGAAAATGCCTATAAGTTGAATGTAAATAATAAAAATAAAATGTTGTAGATAAATATTAAATAAAATGAGTGAATTTCAAGTATTTTCTTTTTGATTAAAATTTAAAAATCATTGATTTAAAGCCGACAATAATCGTGACTATATCAATTGGTTTAATGTCGGAAGAGATAGAGCGATGCTTTTTGAATGAAAATCGCCTTTTTGTCCATTTTCGATGAGAAAATTGCTGTTCTTGATCATTTTTGAATACTCTTTTCTTTCCGACAAATTTCGAGGTGATATAGATAAGATTTTTGTCGTCATTATTTTAAAGATTTTTAAATTTTGATTCATTATATAGATCTTAAAATACACTCAAATAATCTTTTTTTTTTTTACGTTTAGTCAATTTAGCCTAGTTTTTTCTCCTTCCATTCAATAAATCCTTTTGTTTCTTTTCCCCGGTAAATGGCATTTTTACCAGTTTCTTTATTATATTCCTTATGTAGTGTATCATCATCAGACTTCTGTAATTTTTCTACATGTATCTGTTCTTTAATTTCATCTTCCTCTTCAATTCTTTTTATTTTCTTTAGCACCCAATAAACCCCGTGATTCCAAATCACAAAAGCCATAAATACGATAATGATCAATATGTATGCTATAAGGCCTATCCAAAAGATCCAATGTCCTATCTGAAAAGTTAAAACCCATGCTATCCAAGCTTCACCTATTACTTCAAAAGCTACAGCAGGTAAAATAAAAATAAAGAATGCAGCTAAGAAGATATATACTGAAGTTAATAAGAATGCGATTAAAATACGTAATGCTTGAAAGTTTTCATATTTCTTTGCAACCAATCTATCCTTAAATAAAATCTTTAATATTTTTACTTTTCCCCCTCTAAAAGCGATGTATAATAGAACAATAATGAATAAATGAAGAACAATCATGCCTGCCCATACCATTACAATCGCAGCATAACCTAAACTCAATATTTTCTCTAACTGTCCTTGAAAAATTAGGTCAACTCCGATCGTTACCCATATCCCGGTTATAAAAATAATAGTAGCTAAAATTGTCCCATAAAAAAAGAATTTAGCAATACGAATGTCCCACGTTGAGTATTCATCATAAGGGGTGGCCTCTCTTTTAGGAGCTCTTCTTCCTGATCGTTTTGGCATTGTTTTCACTCAATTTTACTTTTTTTTTAATTAATTTTTGAAAGGTATTTCTTTTATTATAAGTTAATATTTTGTTTT
Source organism: Promethearchaeota archaeon (assembly GCA_016839905.1). The sequence goes on from JAEOTJ010000300.1 coordinate 2,469, forward strand.
AAAATTATTGAATTTTTAATAGGATAAGAATTTTTTATATACTAAAATTTTAAAGCTGTTTTGCAATAAGGACACGTGGCTACTTCTTCCTTTAATTCATGACCACAAAATGTACAAAAGATTTTTTTTTCCTCCTCTTCTTCCTCCGACTTATCCTTAGTCTCTTCAACTCTTTCAAGTACTCTTTCTCTAGGAGTAGCAGGTTCAGATTCTTCAGATTCTCCTTCTGGTTTCGTGAAAGCTTCCTTAGAAAATTTAAGTTTAGTAGAACAAGTAGGGCAAAAAAGTTTCCTTCTAATTACCTTAGTATAAATCTGCCAAGTAAGGATACCAATACCAATAGTAATTAAACTTGCGATAATGGCGAGTGGATTTAAAATAATTATCATTATTCCACTTATTATCATTGCGACTCCAAGAGTAGAAATTATGACTATCGCGAATATAGTTTTCTCCATTTCATCTAACTCTTTCTTTGCAGGTTTTTTTATTTCTTTCTCACAATAATCGCAATATCCAAAGCGTACTTTTAATTTACCCATTTTTTTTCATTAATAATTGAATTGGCTTTTTAAATATATTGAATTCTGATTAAAAAAACTTTTTATTCTTCAAGAATTTTTGTTTAATGATTGAGTTGGAAGAGAATTCTTTCTATATTGAAACTTATGGTTGTACTTCAAATAAAGCTGATTCATATATAATTTCACAAGTTTTAACAAATTCTAAATATACTCAAACTAACATTGATGATGCACGATTCATCATAATTAACACATGTGCCGTAAAGCAACAAACAGAAAATAAAATAAGACAGCGCTTACACGAATTACACGAGTCAAGGGTTTTTAATCCCAATAAACATGTATTAATTGGAGGTTGCATGCCACATATCACGCCGAATTACATTAAAATCATTAAAGATATTATTCCGAGTTTTTCAGCTATTATTGACCTAAATAATATTCACGAGATTCCGGATATTATTGAAAAAGTCAAGGAGGGAAAAAAGAACTTGATCTTTTTATCAGAAAAATCTATTGATAAAGCCGAGATTCTCATAGATCATCATCCCGAAAAGATAACTGGAATACTTCCCATTTCTGAAGGCTGTCTTGGGGCCTGTACATACTGTTGTGTTAAGAATGCGCGGGGTACATTAAGATGCTATGATCCCGAAAAAATAATTGAGAATGTAAGGTATCAACTAAAGCAAGGCATAAAGCAAATATATTTAACATCTCAAGATTGTAGTACTTATGAAAATAATGATATTAAACTTGCTGATTTAGTACGATCCATAGTAGAATTAGATTATGATTTCTTTTTAAGAATTGGAATGATTAATCCTCGTTTCTTAGTCGAGGACTTTCAACAAATTATTTCAATTTTTGAACTTGAGAAGGTATATCAATTTTTACACGTACCAATTCAATCTGGAAGTGATGATATCCTCAGAGAAATGGAAAGAAAGTATATTATATCAGAGATTAAGGATAAACTCGCAACATTGAGACAACAATTCCCCGATCTTACAATTTCTACTGATGTTATTTGTGGTTTTCCTGGTGAAACTGAAGAGGATTTTAAAAAAACCCTTGATTTTATCCGATTTTTAAATCCTGAAATATTGAACATATCTAAATTTACTCCACGTCCTGGAACTAAAGCAAAAGAAATGATTGAAATAAGTAGTAAAAAAATTAAAGAAAGATCAATACAGCTTTCAAATATATTTAGGAATAGTCTTGCTAATATTAACCAAAAATGGGAGGGTTGGAAGGGGAAAGTATTAATCCTACATAAAGGTTCCTATGCAAATCAAGCATTTGGCAGAAATTATGCATATAAAAATATCTTTATAGAAGATTATATAGGAGAATATGGAAAATTTGTTAATGTACAAATTGAAAAAATTGATGGATATAATCTATTTGGAAAAAAAAAAAAATAAAAAAAAACTTATATCTTATTTAGTTTTCGTTTCATTATAAATGCTAATGCAACTACGCTTATTCCTGTTAGAATTAAGAAACTATTTCCGTATGGAATTGAAACCTCATCATCACTATCATCATCGTCATCATCACTTCCTGGATAGGTAAACTTTGGGTTTTTTACAATAATCATATCAACTTGTCCAACAGGACCATTTTCAAGAAGACCCCCTAAGTAAACATTATCATCCTTATCAACGACGACAGAGAACGTGTGTAGTCCGTATGAACCAGCTCCTTGCCAACCTCCCTCAGATAATCTGTTTCCTGATGTATCATATGTTGCATACACTAAGCCATCGGGAGGATAATATACATCACACGCTACATAGATAATGTCAGATGGTCCTACACATATATCATTTCCAGTACCACCACAAAAACCCCGATAACAAAATCCTTTCCAAGTTTTATACCAACTCATAGAGCCACCACTAGTGTATTTTAAAACATATATATCATCTTGGTCTCCATAGCTATCTGTATGGCCCGTAAGATATATATTATTTTGAGAATCAATATCTAGAGCATTAACAGATTCACCATCATTTCCTCCCCAAGTTCGATTCCATAAACGATTACCAGCACTATCATATTTTATAATAAAGGCATCATCATCCCATCCACCAGTATTTCTACTTCCCGCAACATATATATTATCTACGTGATCAACTTTAACACCAGCTACCATATTATAACCAGCTCCTCCATCCCAATACTTTATCCACTCAAGGTTTCCCGTGCTATTATATTTCATTAATGCTGTATTCGCAGATGCTGTAATTGGACTTGCGCCTGCAAAATATATATTTCCTAATGAATCTATATCACAAGCCACACCCATATCAGATGTATCATTATCATAAGTTTGAATCCATTCAAAATCACCTGAAGTGTTATACTGTAGAAGGGCAAAATCTGTATCTATTCCAGTGAGTTTAGTACCAGACATATAAACATAGTTTTGGTCCACAGCAACTCCAGATCCTAGTTCTTTATCTCCACTGTTATAAGTTTCATTCCATATTAAATTTCCTGAGCTATTATATTTAATCAATCTCATATCAACATCTCCAGAAGTATCATATTCAGTATACCCAACAATATAAAGATCACCAGTTATATTATCAATAGCCATCCTTGCTAAAGTATCATCATCAAGTGGAGTTCCCCAAATTCGATACCAATCCTCTGTTGCTGAAATTTTTGGATTTAATTGTATAGAATCATTATTAATAAGTTTAATATTACTAACATCCTGATATAATATCACTAAATTAAGAAAATATAGACCTCCAATATATCCTATAATACTTAGTAGAATTATTGTTTTTTTCTTTCGATTTATATTCATTTTTATCAAATTATATTAAAATTTTGTCGATTATTTTACTTTAAATCGTTATCATTAATAAAGACTAATAATAAATTTAATCTCTTAAAATTTGATAAAGAAAAAAAATTAGAAAGAAAAATAAAAATTTTCTATTATTTAAGACCAAGCTTTTGCAATAAAGCGGTTAATCTTGAGCGGTGAAATTTTACACCTAAATCATCAGGATTAATACCAAAAGATAGGGCTAATAATTCTGTCAAGTACAATACGGGAAATTTAAACTCTTTGTCAGCTACTTGTCCTGCCTTTTTCTGATTACCATCTAATTGTTGAAAACAAGCTGGACAAATCGCAACAAATATTTCTGCTCCTGCTTTTTGAGCACTACTGCATTTATTGGCTAATATTTGCATTGAAGGTTCTTCCTCTGCGTTTCCAACTCCCGAACCACAACAAAGTACTTCCTCTTCATAATCTACTGGTTCTGCCCCTGTAGCTGCAACTAATTCTCTTAATTTAACGGGTTTAAAAGGGTCATCTGTTTGCATTATTTCAGAAGGCCGATTATAATGACATCCTGTATGACAAGCAACTTTTAATCCTGCCAAGTCCTTCACTACATTTTCCTTGATTTTTTCAACACCTATCTCATATAAAACCTCTACAAAATGCTTGACATTTATAGTTCCCTTGAATTCTTTTCCAATTTGACTTAAAATTTTATTTACTTTTTCTTTTTCGTGATCATCGTGTTTCAATTCTTCATTTACCGCTTTAAGAGTCTGAAAACAACCATTGCATAGCGAAACTATGTCTTTTCCTTCAGCTTCAGCTAAAGTAAGATTTCTCGCACCCATAGCCACCCAACTTGTATGATCAACTGCATTAAATCCAACTGGATCCGGACAGCAAGCAAAGGCAGCTTCAGAAATTTTTACTCCAAGTTTATCGAACACCTTTCGTGATGATGCTTCTAGGAAAGGAATTCGATTTCCGATAACGCATCCCTGAAACATTTTGTATTCTTCTACTTTTGCCATTTCAATTCCTCTATTCTTATTTATTTATTATTTTATTTAGATTGGTTAAATTTAATAATTTTTGAACATCCTCAATACTTGGAGGTTCTACTTTTGGAAGGCCCAATTGGTCCCTTCTTCTTTCAATAGCAGGTTGCATTGGAATGGCTTTCCCGCTATCGTAAATCATTGAAGCTTGACCGGTATAATGGTCAGGAGCTTCTCCTCTTTTAATGCTTATATTTTTTAATACCGTAAAAACTTCGGTTAATTCTATTTTCTGCGGACATACCTCATCGCATGTATCACATACAGTACACCCCCAGATATTAAACTTATCCTCGCCATCAAATAAAAAAGCTTCAATTCCTAAAAAGGAAGCTAAGATGAGGGCTCTAGGAGCATATCTATCGGGGGTAACGCTTGCAACGGGACATACCTCCGAACAGCGATTACACTGATAACAATACTTTAAAGTATCATGAATATTAGCATCCATGACTTTTTTTCTTAATTCATAATCTACTTGTACCATTTTTTTTTAATCTCCTCTTTTTTTTAAATCCTTAATCCATTTTATCATGATATAAATGCTTTAGAGTACTGGCTGCCAAGGTAAACCTATTAAATAACCCTGCCGGATCCTTTATTTGTTCCATAACTTCCTCAGGAGGTTTATCCGCACAAAGCGAACCAAAGACGCTAATAAACTTTGCTCCTTGCTCTTTTACACCTACTGGAGGACCATAGCAACCTAAACATGGCGCATTTCCTTTATTCGGACAGATCGTACCACAACCCGCTTGAGTTACTGGACCTAAACATATATACCCTTGTTCTAAAAAGCAAGTATCCATTGTAGGTAATCCTTCATAATCCCGTTTTAGGCTAGTTGGTACCTTATCAGCTACTTCTCTTTCGCAATGACTACAAACAGACTTAGAACTAAATTTAAAGTTCGGATCTCCCTTTAATAAATAAAGAGCAGTACCTACGACTTCATCCATCACGACATTTCCAGTTGGAGCTACATCCAACATTGTCTTACCATTTACTTCTTTGACAGCAAAACTTTCTGGTTCATAGGCCAAACGTTGAATTAAATCCCCTCTAAAATAAAAGTTAGTGATGTTCGATACTCCTAAATATAAATCTAAGAAATGTTGTAAGCTAGAAGCCTGTTCCTTTGTTAAGGCTTTTATATTATCTACTATTTCTTTTAGTTGGCTAGATTTAGCGCCGGGATTAGCAGTTGGTTTGAAACAGCCAACGCAAACATCACCATCGTTAGGACACATCATTTCACACCCTGCTGCTGTTATTGAACCATAACATAACTTTTCATTATCCAAGAAACACCCACTACTAGCTAGACTACATGAATCACAAACACACTTATTTTTATCAAGAGAAGCTGGACCTTCGCCAACTACTGTAAGTAAATATAGAATAGCAGCGAGGATGTTCTCAGTTGTCGGAGGACAACCTGGTATAAACACATCCACATCAATTATATCTTTAACATTAACAATGTAATCTTCAATCCCTGGAACGTGTTGGGTAGGTTTTTTTGGATTTTCATCCGTAATAGACTCTGTCTCCATGAATTTTCTTTTTATTAAATCATCTTTATCGTATAAATTAGCTAATCCTTTTACACTTCCATAACATGAGCAAGCCCCTATAGCTACGATAACAGCACATTTTCTTCGCATTAATTTTGCATTCGCAGTATCTTCCTTAGTTCTTGCGACACCCTCAATAAAACCTACTACAATATCTCCATCTGGTCTATCTTCTAAAGACTTATGTTTAAAGTCTACTACCGCTGGCCAATAAACTATCTCAAGTGCAGGTAAAACTGGAAGTAATCCAAGATGAGCATTCAATAAACTCTGGTGACACCCCCAGCAACTTGATAACTGCATAAAAGCTGTTTTTATAGGCATTTTTTCTCCTTTCTTTAGTTTATTTAGAATTTATTTTTATGGTTGATTAAATTATGAATATCTTAAAAAATTTTTTAGCGTTATAATAAATAGATAGAATCTAAAACAATTTATTCAATTTTAGATTCAGATGGAAAATAATCATAAAATCTTCTCCGAAAATTCTCATTTCTTCTGAGATACTCTCGAAGAATTTCAATTATTTTTTCTCTACTCTCTAATTTTTTATTTATTTCTTCTAATCCATCAATTAAATTGCCTAAATCCTTAAATATACAATTGTTGGTATTAATAAATTTTATAGATGTTGGATAAATTTTTACTTTTTACCGACTCATTTATAAATTATTACTCCCCTTTTTTCCAATATTTTATTTGACTCCGGGAGAGTTATCAACATATTATCTCTTAAATTTAGTGTTTCGAGTGATTCTAAATTCGATATGGACTCCGGGAGAGTCGACAACTGATTATTACTCAAATTAAAGTAAGTGAGTGATTTAAGATTTCCAATCGACATCGGGAGAGTCGAAAGCGTGTTATCATTCAAATATAATATTTGAAGTGATTTTTCATTCCCTATTGACTCTGGGATAGTCTTTAATTGATTATTTTGTACCCATAATGTTTCTAGTGAGGAGAGGTTTCCTATGGACTCAGGGAGAGTGCTCAACTTGTTACCTTCTACCCATAGTATTCCCAGTGATTTTAAGTTTCCTATGGACTCCGGGAGATTCGTAAGCTGATTTTGATACAGATATAGTTTTTTTAGAGAGGAAAGATTCCCTATTGACTCCGGGAGAGTCATTAACTTATTACGGTCTAAATATAGTTCTATTAATGAAGAAAGGGTACCGATTGACTCCGGGAGAGTCGATAGCTGATTTAAATGTAAATATAGTTCTTTCAGCGAGGAAAGGTTGCCTATTGACCCTGGGAGAGTCGTCAACTTGTTAAAGCTCAAAATTAATGTTTGAAGTGATTTTAGATCCCCTATTGATTCCGGGAGAGTCAATAACGAATTACGAATCAAATTTAATGTTTGAAGTGATTTTAGATTACTTATTGACTCCGGGAGAGTCGAAATATTATTACCTGCTAATAATAATTTTTGAAGTGATTTTAGATTCCCTATGGACTCTGGGAGAGTCGACAACTGATTATTACTCAAATTAAGGTAAGTGAGTGATTTAAGATTGACAATAGACTCCGGGAGAGTCGAGATCTGGTTCCATCTTAAATTTAGTCCTTTCAATAAAGAAAGTTGTCCTATCGACACCGGAAGAATCGAAAGATTATTGCTCCTTAAATTAAGGAAAATAAGCGATTTCAAGTTTCCAATGGATTCCGGGAGAGTTGACAACTTATTACTATATAAATTTAGTTCTTTTAAAGAGGATAGATTCCCTATGGATTCAGGGAGATTCGACAACTTGTTGTTATACAATTCTAATCTTTGTAGTGAGGAAAGCTGTCCTATTGATTCCGGGAGAGTCGTGATCTGGTTCCATCTTAAATTTAGTTCTTTCAATGAAGAAAGTTGTCCTATCGACACAGGGAGAATCGAAATATTATTACTCCTTAAATTAAGGAAAGTAAGAGATTTTAAGTTTCCAATGGACTCTGGGAGAGTTGACAACTGATTACTATATAAACTTAGTTCTTTTAGAGAGGATAGATTCCCTATGGACTCAGGGAGAGTTGACAACTCATTGTTATACACTTCTAATCTTTGTAGTGAGGAAAGCTGTCCTATTGATTCTGGGAGACTCGATATACCACATTTATATAAACCAATCCCCGTAACTCTATTATTTCCAACCGAAAAGCCCATTTGAGTATCCCATTTTACTGTATTAACCAACGTAAATTGTTTCCTTAACTGAGTTTCGAACTCTTGAAGAACATCCACTTCAAATTGTGGAATTTGACCCCCTCTGAAAGATACGATCTTGTCATCTTTAATAAAAATCACCAAACATATGTAGAGAATAAAATCTTTATGCTTAAATTAATAAATTATACATTTTATATTTTATAATAATATATATTTACTTTCTTCGTATTTAAATTTTAAATTTACTCCAGATCTTCTATTAAAATAATGTAATGACATTAGAGATTTTTTATTTTATCAACAAACACTTTTAACTTGCACTTTTCTCCCATACCACTTTTTATTTACGAAATTTTTTAATAAATCAATCAATAATCATTATATTCCCACCAATGTGGGTTTATCGTTTTTGATTTAATTTTTTTAAAAAATTCTTTTTGCATGAGTGTAAATGTTCATTCTAGCCCCTCTTACAAATCCAATTAGGGTTATTCTATATGCTAAAGCCAATCTAATTCCAGACTCGATCGCGGCTGATAATGACGCTAAAATGGGTATCTTTGCCCTTATGGCTTTTAAAACACAATCTCCTGTTAATCGTCCTGTTGATGTTAAGAAAACATTGCTAAAATCTTGATTTTTAATCAGCATCTCTCCAATAACTTTATCAATTGCATTATGACGGCCGATATCTTCCTTACAACCTAAAAGATTGCCTTTTAAATCAAAAATTGCTGCTCCATGACACCCCCCAGTCTCACGAAATAAAGTAGTTTCTTTTTGCATTTGCTTAATAGCTGAAAAAATAATTTTTTTTTCAATACAGATGTCATCTTTAGCTTTATTTGATTCTGGTTCTTTATCCAATGTTTTTTTAATAATATCCCGCCAAGGCGATGAAATTCCGCAAGTTGTATCCAATACACGACTAATAGTGTTTAGTTCTAAAATTTGATTATTAAAATCTAATGAGTCAATTAGATTTATATGAATTTTTTTTTCCAATTCATCAATTTGTATTTCTTTAATATCATTGAATGAATTGATGATTCCAATTGAAAATAAGAAGCCTATGGCAAGTTCCTTTAAGTCTCTTGGCAAGCATATTATATTTACTAGAGGTTCTGAATTTACAATTAAATCGACGGGACTTTCTACAAGAATGATATCTTTTTCTTTTAACTTTTCATCTTTCTTTATTTTAGTTATCTCTACAGGGCGCTTAAACAACTTAAGTCTCCAGAATTTTATTTTTTATTATAATATTTGGTCTTGAAAAAATATTTTTAATACTTAATTATCATACTCTTTTTATTCTTTTAATATAGATTCCTCTTCAAATCATATTTCTTCAAAAAAGGAATTTAAAAAAAACTCCCCTTAATTTAAATATGTAAAAATCATTATTAAATTAGATGAAGAGACCTATACATAAAATTATCTCAATTAAAGAGTTAAAACAAGTTATTAATGTTATTTTTAGGCAACATTCTGAAATTCAATTAGCTTATATATATGGTTCTTACGCTCAGGGCTCTCATACAGAATTTAGTGATATTGATATAGGTGTTATTTTAAAAGAAAACTTTAAAGAACCACCATTATATTTTGCGGAACTTAGCTCGAAAATTGAGAAATGCTTTAATTATAAAATAAATGTAGATTTAAGAATTTTAAATAACGCGACACCCCGATTTTTATTCCAAGTTATTAAAAGTGGAATTATACTATATTCTCAAGATAATAACTTCAAGGACGAGTATGAAATTAAAGTAATTCATCAATATCTCGATATCAAACCAATGTTAGATATGTTTGATAATATCTCAATTAGAGAGGTTTTAAAAGATGGACATTAATCGGGATCTTATTATTAAACGATTTGATAAATTAAATGAATTACTAGAAATATTTAATGAATTTAAAGGTATCCCAAAGAACAAATTTCTTTCAAACTCAACTCTTTGTTTAAGCGCACAGAGAGCGTTGGAGATATCAATAAATATTTGTATTGATGTTGGAGCACATATCTTATCAATATATAATAATGAAAAACCCGAAACTTATAGTGTAATTTTTGAAAGGTTAGAAAAATTAGAAATTATAAATAATGAAAGAAAAGACACATTAATAAAAATGGTTAAATTTAGAAATCTATTAGGACATTTATACATGGAAATTGACAATTCAATTGTATATGATATAATTCAAAATAATTTAAACGATTTTAAGCTATTTAATAAAGATATTTTCTCTAAATTTAAAAAGCAATTAATGATATAAAAAAAAGATAAAGAATTTTTATGAAAATCTATCCACATTAATTCTAAGTTAAAAAATCAATTAAATATAGAAAAAATAAGATTAAAGATAGGTTTATTCCCAAAGATCTCGAATTCTATCAATTTCTTTTCTTGAGGATTTATATCCCTTCCGTTTTTTTATGATGACCACAATGGTTACACCAACAGCAGAGCTAATGACTATTGTTAAACCAAGAGGACTTGTTAGAAATTCAATAATATCAAATACAGGCAATTTATCTTCTTCTTCTTCTTCAGGCGAAACCTTATTAATTGAAACTTCCGCTTGACCAAGTCGTCGATAGCTATCATTCGCATAAAATCTGATTCTAATAATTCCCTCAGGCATTGAATCCCATAATGATTGATTGATTTTACCTGTTAATCCTGTAAAAGTATAATTTCTTGACCAACCAGAGCCGTTAAATAATGAATACCATGTCATATTTAAAGTAGGATCTATTATTGTAAGTTCAAAATCAGGAGCAGTTTCACCAATCTCATCATTATATTCCGGAGAAACAATTGCTATTTGAGGTTCCAACGTGTCCTTATATAACGTAAGTATATACGTATCATTAATGTTACCATGAGTATCATTAGCGTAAATACTTATTTGGAACAAAACTTCACCTAAATTCGCCCAGATTGATGAATTAAGGGGTACTTGAGCATTACTCGTAAAGTTAAATTTTGTAGGATTTCCGGTAACTTCATACCATGTTTTATTTATATCACTGCCAGAAAAAGTAAAGTTAAGAGTAGGTGAAGCGTCCCAGACTGTATTATTTAAAGGTAAATTAACCATAACACCCGGAGCTATTGTGTCCTTATAGAGCGTATAAGTATAAGTATCATTAATATTTCCTATAGAATCATTCGCATAAAAGCTGATTTGGAACATTCCTTGAGGTAAGGACGCCCAAATATACGAATCAAGTGTTTCTAAAGTGTTATTTGAGATGAAGATTTTAGTAGAATTACCCGTAACATTATACCAAATATCATCTAAAGTTGCATCATAAACCCACAGATTGATTATAGGTTCAGAAATACAATATGTATCATTCTCCAGTGAAATGATTATAATTTGTGGGAATGAGGTTTCTTTAGTGAGAGTCAAAACATATGTATCATTGAGGTTCCTGGCTGTATCATTTGCGAAGATTTCTATTTGAAAAATGCCTTCTGGTAGAGTAATCCATATCGAATTTAGAAGGTTTACTTCTGTGTTGTTTGTTAGCGGCACGACGGTTGTGCCAACTCTATACCAGAGTGAATCGTTATTAGCATCTGATACGGTTATATTAATTGGTGGTTCAACACCCCAAATAGTTAGATTTCCAGGTGCATTAATTGCGATAGTTGGAGCTACTGTGTCCTTGTAAAGATTTAGTGTATAAGTATCATTAAGATGGCCGAAAGTATCATTTGCGAAGATTTCTATTATGAACATATTACCTTCTGGTATAGTGGTCCATATTGAATTTAGGAGATTTACCTCAGTGTTGTTTGTTAGAGGCACGACGGTTGCACCAACCCTATACCAGAGTGAATCGTTATTAGCATCTGATATAGTTATATTTATTGGGGGTTCACTATTCCAATATGTAAGATTTCCAGGTGTATTGATTATAACAGATGGAAATAGTGTATCTTTATATAGATTTAATACATAGGTGTCATTGAGGTTTCCGAAAGTATCATTCGCGAAGATTTCTATTTGAAACATGCCTTCTGGTAGAGTAATCCATATCGAATTTAGAAGGTTTACTTCAGTGTTGTTTGTTAGCGGCACGACGGTTGCACCAACTCTATACCAGAGTGAATCGTTATTAGCATCTGATACGGTTATATTAATTGGCGGTTCAGTATTCCAAGCAGTTAGATTTCCAGGTGTATTAATTATAACAGA
>JAEOTJ010000301.1 GCA_016839905.1 Promethearchaeota archaeon
ATTAAACTGATATTACCTTCATTCTCCAGCAGGACTATACATCCGTCATCAGCAGAGATTGCATTGGCAGAAGTAAGAGAAACCTTCACATCATTAAGCAATTCTTTCCGATAGGTATTTCTATAATACTGAACGATATCTGCAGCGGATGGATTGACCTCAACCCCGTGCTTTTCCTTAATTTTTGCCACAATATCTGGAATTTCAAATTGGACTCCCGGACCCACTTGATAAGAAGGTAATTTATAATCGAATAATTGAACAAGAACATCTCCAAGATCGGTTTCCTTTATTTCTATTTTATTTTTTTTCAATACATCAATTAATCCGATATCTTTCGCTTGGTTTGATTTTGACTTGTAGATTACCTTATTATCCCCAATTTCCTCAATGAATATTTTCTGAGCTTCTTCATTCGTTTTCGCGTAATATACCTTGCATTTATTTTTTTCTAATGATTTAATGCATTTTTCGATGTAATAATCAATGTTTTCAATGAGTTGATTTCTCATATCGGTAACTTGATCTCTATATTTATCAATAAATTCTTTACTTGAATCCTCATACCTGTATACCATTCCATAAACTTTAGATTTGGCTGCACACGTGATTCTCCAAAAATCAGTGAATTTTTTTTCATATGTACCTTCCTGTTTTGTTTTATCAATATTTTCTTTCACTTTATCATATAAATCTTGACTTTTTTCACTCAATATACCATCTCAACTCCTTCCATTAAATTAAGAATGAAATCTTCAAATTTCATTATGGGAATTCTTATTTTCTTATTTTCCTCTTTTATACGTTTAAGTGCCGTGTAGCAAAAAGGGCAAGCGGTTAATATAATTTTTGCTTTCGACTTTTTAGCTTGTTCGAGTATGAGTTTAGAATTATAATCGGAGTTTTCTTTAAAACAAGAATACACTCCTGCTCCAGAACCACAGCATAAAGCAAGCTCTCTATTATTTTCCATATCCGTGAATAGAATATTCCCTTCAATTGAGTTTATTATGTTTCTGGGTTCTTCTAATATTTTAGGGTCAGCATTTTTAAGGTGACAGGCATCATGGTATGTTACTGCCAATTTCTTACCTGGAAATTTTAATTGTAATTTCTCTAAATTTTGCGGTTCATTAATGAATTGAACTAAATGCTTTATTTTAATATTAAAATCAGGGATATATTTCTTATACTGCCCCGTAAGATAATTGTAGCATCCCGCACATATAGTAATAATTTCTGAAATATTATTAGATTTAAACCAGTCATTTACTTCATTCACGTGCTTTTTTAAATCATCATCACTGCTAACATGATGAGTAAGAGAACCACAACAAGGGGCATCATCAATTACTTTATATCCCTCATCGAAAAACTTAATGATTTTAATAGCATTCTCACACGTATCTGGATACTTTTCCTTAGATAAGCATCCTAAAAAAATTAATTTATTCATGTTTAAACTTCCTTTTTTTAAATATTTAAAATATTCTCTTTCCAGTTTTAAGATAAAAAAATAATAGGAATGAATAACTTTTTATCTCTAACTCATATTAAAACTATGCTTAAATACTTTAAAATCTAAATAGAAAATTAAGGAAAAAAAAAAAGAGATGAATTGATATTCCAAAATTACTTGAAAATGAAGAAAAAGGATATTCTTTATTCCTTAATAAAAATAGATGTGGCGGAAATACTTGCGCTATATGTGTTTCTGTCTGCCCTACTGGAGTTTTAGAGATTGGAGATGAATTAAACATGAAAATTGCTTATATTCCAAGGGTTAAAGAAGGTAAATCGAAATATTGCATGGCTTGTAAACGATGTGAGATGTGTTGTCCTGTTTGGGCAATATATGTATTATTTGATGAAGAAAATGTGGCCGAGAAGGCTAAAACTTAAAGGTGAAAAAACATGAGTAATGACGCTAAGAGATTTTTACCAGAAGGAAAGCATCTTTTAATGGGAAATATCGCGATGAGCGAAGGGGCAATAGCAGCAGGCCTTAAATTTTTTGGAGGATATCCAATCACGCCAAGTACCGAGGTAATTGAGCATTTGGCCAAGCGAATGCCTGAGATTGGGGGTGTTTGCATGCAAATGGAAGATGAATTAGCTTCAATTAATTCAGTAATAGGAGCATCCTTGGTAGGTGCCAAAGCAATGACGGCTACTTCAGGCCCAGGTCTATCCTTGATGGCAGAGACAATTTCAATGGCAGCAAATTTAGAAATTCCTTTTGTGTTTTGTGACGTGCAACGGAATGGTCCAGGTACGGGTTATGTTACTGAACCACACCATAATGACATTGGATTTGTACGCTTTTCTGGAAATGGTGAATTTGAAGTTATTGCATTGGCTCCAATGAACTGTCAAGAACTTTTTGATTTAACGATAGTAGCTTTCAACTATGCCGAAACTTATCGTTGCCCTGTTTTTATTTTATCGGATGCGTATTTAGGGCATTTACATGAGGTAGTTAATATACCTTCAAAAGAAGAGATATTAAAAACTATAATAAAACGTGAAATACCTAAAGAATCAGAGGGAAAATACTTCTCATATAAAGATCCTAAAACTAACGAGATTATAATTCCAAAACCTTGTATAGTAGGGACGGATTATTGTCCTGATAACTTAATACATCAACCTCATAGCCCTCAAGGATTACCATCTCCCAATATAATGAAATTTCAAGAAATTATTATTGATAAAATAAGAAATAATAAAGATAAAATATGTTTAACAGATAAATACAAATTAGAGGATGCGGAAATAATAATTATCGCTTATGGA
>JAEOTJ010000302.1 GCA_016839905.1 Promethearchaeota archaeon
TGACGATTTTAATTTCAGATTTTAGCGCTTCTTGGTATGGCCTTTATAATGGAAGCAAGTGGTCTGCCAATTATACTTTTTCTGGATCCACCGGCACGATAAATCAGACAGCTTGGGAATGGGCAGGAGTCGGTACCATAACAATAAAATTTTATGCGAATAGTTCTAAAGGATATGTTGGCTCTGACAGCGTGGATGTCGTTAAAGACCTCACTGTTCCTACCGTGAATATCATCTCCCCGCAATCTGATGAACTTTTTGGAAATATTGCCCCCGCTTTTATTGTAGAAATCAACGACACTAATCTTGATGGCATGTGGTACGAGCTTCCGGGAGGGATTAATAGGACTTTTTTAACGAATGAAACTTTCAATGACATGGAATGGGGCGCGCTACCGAATGGAACGGCAACAATTTGGTTTTACGCAAATGATTCTGCGGGAAATGAAGCTTCTGACTTTGTCGTGGTGAGAATTGACGTATTACCTCCCAAAGTCATTATCAATTCGCCAAATAACTTTACTTACTGGTCGGATCCTCCTTCGATCGATGTTTCTTTCTTTGATCCTAATAATGATTCCATTTGGGCCATCATTGAGGGAACCGTCATACCTCTTGCAAATGATTCAGAGATCGCGTTAAGTGGCGCTTTTTGGAGTGGACTCGATGAGGATATTGTTCAGATATTTATCTTCGCTAACGATACGTTAGGTAATTTAAACGACACTTACTCGATAATTATTTATAAGGACACCATTGCTCCCGAAATTATCATCACTTCGCCCTCCGTTAATCAGCTTGTAGGCGTGGATCCTCCGAGTTTTGTCATAGAAATCAATGAAACTAATTTAGATTCAATGTGGTATTCTCTAAATGGAGGGGAAAATCACTTATTTGCCTCAAACGGCACGATCAATCAATCAACGTGGTTATCAACATGGATTTATCTCTCAAATGGAGATCTTATCAGCATCACTTTCTACGCAAATGATACTTTAGGGCATCTCGGAAATGTTTCCGTGTTGGTGAAAGTTGATAAGCCCACAGGAACCGATGATGACAATGGTGATGGCGATGGCGAGGGGGGATTTAACATTGTCGAGTTTCTTGCTTCACCCGGAGGGATGGTAATGATCGGAAGCATTGCAGGTGGATCTGTTGCGGGAATTGCTTTCTTTTTCAAGAGGAGGAGAGGGCTTAATTCTCCTTAGGTTTCTTTATAAAAAAATTTATATCAGGTAATGCCCCGAGTTTCGATGATGACAGTGATGGAGACGGGAACGGTCAAGAGGATTCGGTTCCCGGCTACAATTTACTCCTGTTGCTTGGGTCATTCGGCATTCTCTCGATCCTTCTTGCCAAGAGGCGTTTAAAAAAAGATGAAATTCAATGAACGGAAAAATCTTAATCTTATTCTGAGGAGAGTTAATACCCCTATTAACTTATAAAAATATTACTTTTTCTTTATATAATGTAGTCTCCCCTTTATTAGTCCCCACATATCACATTTCCTAGTGTAATTTGAAGATAGACTCAAATCCAGAACACAATTCTCAGTCTCCCTAACCCTTTATGGTACGAGCGTTAAGAAAGATATTGGATTTAGACAGATTACTAAATTGCCGCACTATGGGGTTTTATATTCTCAATTAAACTACTCATTCAAACACAAAATTAAAAATCTAAATTTTAAAAGAGAATAGAGTTAAAAAAAATGCTTGAAAATGAAATAAAAAACAATCCTAACCTAAAAAAAGACGATTTACGATGTTTATTTTGCGAAGAGAAAGTCCCTTCAGATGAGGCAACGCCCATTCTTGATGAAAGCGGGGAAAAATTTGCTTGTTCCGATTGCTTAAAGAGAAAAGAATCACGCCTTTTTGAAATCGAAATCGGTATTATTGAAAACATAAACGAGAAAATTAACATTGTCAAATCGGCACGCAAGTATCTCAACAGTTCTGCTTTAGAAGAATACCTTTTCCTAAGAAAAGTTGTAAAAATATGATTCCATCCTTAATTTTTCTTTTTTTTCTTACTTTACCTTGAGTGATAAATTAGGATCAATGGTAATTAATTGAGATAGTTCGGGAATCCAATTGAAAACCGATTCATTCTCTATAGAATTTATCCCTTTCTCATTTCTTGCATCTTCTCGGAGATTCTCATCAGACGCTCAAAAATACGTTGATTTTCTTCCACATCTTTAGTTTTCATCATTTCTTCATTTAATCTTTTCATTTCCATGGTTAATTCAATGAATTCTTCAGGAGGCTCTAATTGATATTGATATCTTCTCTTTCCATCCTCGTTTTCTTCAATAAAAACCCATTTTCCAGAAGCTTGGCACCAATTCCATCTATTAGGCGTGAATTCTTCCATTTCTCGAAAAAATTCCTCTTCTACTAATTTCTTTTGGTCAGGTTCGGTTTTATGAGTTTTTATTAATTTATTATATAATTTTATAGCGGCTTCTCTAACATCTAAATCCTTATCTTCCATTAAGATCTCTATTGGTTCTTTGATTTTTTCAACCTCAAAATTGCTTAGAGCCTTTAATACATATAATCTAATAATCCAATTATTATCGTGGATTAATTCTAAAAAAGCATTAAAAACTTGTTCGCTTTTAAATTGGCTTAATAAACTTATGGCAAACCTTTTTACATTAAAATTACTGCTTTTTAAATGTGTGAGAAGTATTTCAATAAAGTATTCCCTTTTTGGGGCATTTAAATTATTGAGTAAATTTATAATGAGATTATTCTTATAGGATCTAGGGGGATGGCTTTTTAAACTTAATTCGGGATTAAATTCAATTTGAGGGATTAATTTGGGCACCTCTACTTTAATTTCTTGATATTCTTGAATTAAATCGTTTAATCTCTGATTTTCTTCTTTTAGACTTGTTGTTTCCTCTACTATTTTGTTTTCAAAATTGATTACCAAATCGTCCTTTTCAGTTTCTAAATCATCAATCTTTAAATTCTTTTCTTGCAATTTTAAATTTAAATTTAACATCCTATCAAGTAAGCTTTGATTTTCATTTTTAAGGTAATCTATTGTCTCAATAGATTTTGTATCAACTACTCCTGCATTATTTGGATCATAACCAACTACAATGGGGGCATTTTTTTGATTTTCTTCTAACACCTTAATTTTATCTTTTAAATGTTCATTTTCTTCAATTGTTTCCCGATTAATCTGTTCTAATATTTTATATCTATTATTTAACTTGATAAAATCTTCTGTCGAAGCCATGTTTGATGATTCCTCAAAAACCTGTACATCCTCAATTACTTTTATCACTTCTATTTGGTTTTGTAAATTTAAAATATCTTCATTTAATTTTTTATTTTCCTCTTTTAATTTCTTAATCAAATCAGTAGATTGATTTTCATACCACATGTCTAATTTTGATTCTGGGGTCTGAGGTGATTCTATTATTTTATCTTGCATTTCAAGAATTTGTTGTTTTAAACTCTTGATTTTTGTATTTAGGAGGTCTATTTTAATATTTTTTTTACTTATTCCTTCTCCTTGCTCAGATCTTTCTTTAACATATCCTTCAATTTCATCTACTAAATTATCAATGGTTTTATTCGCAGTATCTAAATCTCTTCTTAATTTTTTGTTTTCTTCATCTATTATTGAAATTTGTTGAGGAGATACAGTAGATTGTGTGTTATGTTTTGAAAGTTCTTCTATCGTTATATTTGCTTTTTCTAATTTCTGGTTGAAGTATTCAATCTGAGCTTGGGAATCCTCTATCTCTAATTTTAAAGTTTCTATTTTTTGATTTGCTAGAATTAAATCTTCAGATGGACTTTCTTCTGATGATTTTAATAGATTACCTTGTTTGATGATATTTGAGCTTTCATTTAGGGTTATATGGGCGTTTTCTAATTCTTGTTTTAATTGATTATTTGTTTGATTTAATTCATTTATTTTTTCATTTAATTCCTTAATTCTCTGGGTTGCGTCTTTTATTTCATTTAAATATACACTCTCATTTGCTGCTTTTTCTAATCTTTGGATTTGATTTAAACAGCTTTGAAGTTGTTCTTCATGACTCTTGTTTTGAAATCTTAAATCCTCATTTTCTCTAGATAATTTTCCTAAAATTTCTTTTGCATTTTCATCATTATTCTTAAAAAATTCGTTTTCTTCTGTTAATTGAATAATTAACTTCTTAGCTTTAATTAATTCCTCATTATTTGGTGATTCTATTTCAAAATTTTTCTTAATTAATGTTTCTGAAGTTAATTCTTTAATTTTTTCTTCAAAAACCACATTTTTTTTATCTTTATTGGCTAAATCCTGTCTTTGGGCTAATATTAATTCTTTTAAAATTTGTAAATCTTGAGGAAAATCTATATCAGTATTAGTTCCTTTTTCTTTTTTGAGTGTTTGGATTAATAATCTTTGCTCTTTGTTAGTGAACTTTAATCTCTGAATCTCTTCTCTAAGTTCTTCAATAGTTCTTTCTAATTGAGTATATGCATCATTCTTGGTTTCAATCGTATCGATTAACTCTCTTATATCTCTAGACATTTTTAAAAAAACTTATATCATATATAATTCTGTGTTATATTCAAATTATATATAAAAAATTACTATAAAAAATCTTAGTATTTATGAGAAGGTTATAGTTAAAATAAATTAAAAAAAAAAAGAATAAAGGCTTATAATATTTTTATCTCATTTATTTTATCTCCTTTTTGTATAGAATCAACTATGCTTTGGTCAGCACTACTTACAACTTCGCCAAATATTGTATGTTTATTATTCAAGTGTGGGGTTGGAACATGAGTTATGAAAAATTGGCTTCCGTTAGTACTAGGTCCTGCATTAGCCATGGCTAAAATGCCGGGTTTAGAAAATGTTCTTCCACTTTGAAATTCATCGCCATAAGGATAAGATATATTCTGACCTTGAAATGGAAATGAAGTGATTCCTTTACTTTTTGGCCCTCCAGTACCCTTTCCTAGAGGGTCACCTCCCTGTATCATGAAATCTGGAATTACTCTATGAAAAATAAGTCCATTATAGAATCCTTGTCTTGCTAAAAATAAAAAACTGGCGATTGTCATTGGAGCTTCGTTATCAAATAAATTAAGATTGATATTTCCTTTATTTGTAACCATTATTATTTGAGTCATAAATTTGCATAAGAATTAAAATGAAATAAAGATAATTAAAATGAAATAAAGATAATTAAAATGAAATAAAGATAAAAATTATAAAAAATAATAATTTTTAGAAATAAATACTACAGAAAATAAAAAAGAAAAGCATTTTTTTTTTTAAAATAAAAGTTATTATGACAAATAATGATATTTCTTACTTTTTCAACCCAAAAAGTATAGCTGTTGTTGGGGCAAGTGCTACTTCTGGTAAAGTGGGAAACACGGTTTTAAATAGTATTATTAATTCAGGGTATAAAGGAAAAATATATCCAATAAATCCGAGATCTGATGAGATTTTAGGGCATGAAGCTTATAAAAGCGTTAAAGATGTGGCTGATGACATCGATATCGCAATTTTTGTAATTCCCGGGAAATTCTGTTGTGATGTGGCAAGAGAATGTGGTGAAAAAAAAGTTAGGGGATTAATTATAATATCTGCGGGTTTTAAAGAAATTGGCGGAGAAGGAGTACAGCGTGAGGAGGAACTAATTGAGATAGGAAAAAAATATCATATGAGAATTTTAGGTCCAAACTGTTTGGGGTTTATAGGCCTCAATTATAATGGTTCTTTTGCTGCAGAAACTCCCCGAAAAGGAGGGATTGCCATGATATCACAATCGGGGGCAATGTTAACGGGAATGATGGATTATTCTATGACACAAGCATTTGGATTCTCTTGTAATATCAGCTTAGGCAATAAAGCTGATTTAGGAGCTGTTGATTTTATTGAATATCTTGCTGATGATGATAATACAAAAGTCATTTTATGTTATTTAGAAAGTATAACTAATGGGGAAAAATTCTTAGAAGTATTACCTTACGCTACTAGAAAAAAACCAGTAATTATCTTAAAATCAGGAGTTAGTGAAGCAGGTGCTAGGGCAGCGTCCAGTCATACCGGAGCTTTAGCAGGCGCAGATATTGCTTATGATTTGACCTTCCAAAAATGTGGAGTAATAAGAGCTAAAACTATTGAAGACCTTTTTGATTATGGTGAAATCTTTCTTTATCAACCTGTTCCAAAGGAGAATTCTTTTGCAATAATAACTAATGCAGGAGGCCCTGGTATTGTCGCTACAGATGCATTTGAGCGTGAAGATTTAAAATTCGCTTCATTTTCAGAGAAAATATTGCATTCTTTAAGAGAAAAATTACCTCTAGAAGCAGCAATATTTAATCCAATTGATATTGTTGGTGATGCTACTCCAGATCGATATAGATTTACTATGAATACAGTTTTTGGTTTGGATGGATCAATTGATTTTAATGAAGTTACCTCTGAAGGAGCTTTAATAATTGTAACTCCTCAAGCTCAAACTAAACCTAGTGAAGTTGCCAGACTAATTTACGAAATTTCATCTGAACATCTTAAAGATAAACCAATTGTTGGCTCTTTTATTGGAGGAAAAAATATTAATGAGGGAAGGGAATTTTTAAAACATAATCATATTCCTTGTTATCATTTTCCTGATAGAGCTGCTCATTCACTAAAGACATTAATAAAAAGAAGAGATTATCTTAGTTCTCCTCATATTGATCAATTGGAACTTCCAAATTATAGTGTAAATAAAGAAAGGGTTAAGGAAATATTCGAAAGTAGTAGAAACGATGGACGCATGGTTCTTTTAAGTTATGAAACGAGCGAAGTTTTTGATTGCTATGGAATATTATCCCCCAAATCAAGGTTAGCAAGAACTCCAAAAGAAGCAATGAAATTACAAGAAGAAATTGGAAAATCTGTATTGAAAATAGTTAGCCCTCAGATCATCCATAAGACGGATGTGGGTGGAATTGCTCTAAATATTGAAGACCCACAATCTGCATATGAAGCCTATGTACAAATTGTAAATAATGCTAAAAAATTCGGACCTCAAAATGCCCGGATTTATGGTGTAGAAGTACAGGAGATGATAGACTTTAAAGTAGAAAAGAAAGTAAATGAAATAATCATTGGAATGAGCCGAGATCCACAGTTCGGAGGTTTGCTGCTTTTTGGAAGCGGAGGTATATACGCGAACTTTATTAAAGATGTGTCATTTGCTTTATCCTATAAATACACGAGAGAAGATGCAAAGAGACATATTGAGAGTACTAATATTTATAGTCTTTTACAAGGTGTAAGAGGTGAATCCTCTTCGGACATTGAAGCTATAATAGATGTTTTATTAAGGCTTTCACAACTAGTAAATGATTTTCCAGAAATAGTTGAATTAGATATAAATCCATTATTATCCTTTGTAAAGGGTTACTCGGCTGTTGATATAAAGATAACGATAAGTCGATAAAAAAATTATTTTTAGAAAATATAAAATTAAAACAACAATTAAATAAAATTGAAAAAAAAAAAAATGAGAAAAAAATGGTAAAACCAATTTTTTTATGTTCATTAACTGAACGTGTAGGAAAAACCCTTTTTTGTATAGGAATTTTAAATAAATTAAATAAAGAAGGTAAAAAGGTTGCTTATTTTAAACCAGTTGGAATTGCTAAAGGAGCATTTTCTGAGAAGATAGATCCTGATGTAGGCTTTATACAGAAAAATGTATATAAAACTGACCTTCCTTATGAGAAAATTTGCCCTGTTTCTATTCCAAAGAATTTTTATATTGATGCCGTCGATGCCGCAAAAAAAGGAGAATATCAAAACAAGATTAAAGCGACTTATGATGAAATAACAAAAGATGTTGATTATGTTGTTATTGAAGGAAATCCTAGTATTGTAAAATTTTCCAGAGTAGGATTAGATGATATTACTATTGCGCAAATCTTAGGTATAGATGAAGCGATCTTAATGATATCTGATTCCTCCGATTTAAGCATAGATAATATGTTTTACACGAAAAAATATTTTGATTTCAGGAAATTTAGCATTAAAGGACTTATTTTTAATATTATTGAATACGATTATATTGCTCGAATTAAGGAATTAGAAGAAAATCATATTAAGAGATATAATCTACCAATAATCGGAATAATTGAAAAGAGTATTGAATTAATATCAGCTAGAGTTCAGGAAATTATGGATTCCATAGGTGGAGAATTAATTAACGATGCTTCTAAGACAGGACTAGAGAATATGGTAGAGACTTATCTGATTGGAGCTATGAATGCACAAGCAGCATTAAAATATCTTCATCAAGTAAAACGAGCTGCAGTCGTTACAGGAGGAGATAGAACCGATTTGGCCTTAGCAGCCCTTGACTCAAATGTGTCATGCCTCATTTTAACAGGATTTATACAACCGGATCTTAGCGTTATTACTACAGCAAATGAAAAAGGCATTCCAATAATTCTTAGTCCATCAGATACTTATACAACTATAAGAAATATGGAAAAATTAAAACCTCAACTTCAGAAAGATGAAATTGATCAGATTTCTAAATTAATTGAAAATCAAGTTAAATGGGATTTGATTTTTTAAACTTTCTTTTTATTTTAA
>JAEOTJ010000303.1 GCA_016839905.1 Promethearchaeota archaeon
ATTAAGTTTTATAATAATTACCACTTAAATAAATTAAATAGGTCCGGTAGTCTAGTCAATTTCAAGAAGATATCTTGGGATTTAGAATGGATAGGGCGCTGGCTTGCGGAGCCAGATATGTGAAGTGATTTATGCTTCGCAATGGTAATCGAGGGTTCAATTCCCCCCCGGACCATATTTTTCCCCATTCTTTTCTTTGAACAGAGTTCAATCCAAAAAAAAAGAGTAATAATGAGGATAAAATTAATCATTTTTTGAAAAAGATAGATTATTAAGAAAATTCCTTTTTTTAATATTTAATTTAATTCCAACCATAATTGAATTTTATGGTAAGCCAGCTCTCCGAAGATATTATAATATTCAATGCATTATCACCAAATATTACAAATCTCGAGATATTAAATGACGCTTTACAAGAATTCTTCGATTTAAAGAAATCTTTAGACCTTTCTGACAGATATAATTTTATTTTATTCGACCAAAAGGGGCCAAATTTTTTGAACGATTTTACGCTAAATCCAGGGAAAGTTTTATCTGCTCTTAGGACTTTAAAATCTAATTTAGTAATAGCTAACGTCGCTGGAGGGATTTTTGCTGCACTCACTTTAATAATTGATGTGTTTAAAAAAGTTCCTGAAAAATGTTATAGGTTGATAATTCTTACTGATTCAAGTTCTCTTCAAATACCTACACCTTATCTTTTAGAATTACAAAAATTGGTTGATAAAATCTATACTTTCCCTTTTTTTATTGATATCGTAAGATTTAATATTGATGATACTGAAGAGGATAAAAAGCTAATGAGTTTAGCAAGAAGATGCAATGGGGAAATTCATGAAATCAACTCTATGGACTCTTTATCAGATATTTTAAGCGTATTAGCGATTAAGCGAGAAATTATCTCTGATTCAATGGCTAGAACTGGAAATATACATATTCCAAAAGAAAATTATACTTTCTTCAATAATCTAGGAGAGAATCTTATTCCAATAGATCAAGGAGAACAATGTACGATATGTTTTAAAAAGAATAATAAAGAGAAAATTCAATGTCCGAACTGTTTATCAATTGGACATAAAAAATGTTATGCCGTCTGGGCAAGAAAATCTAATATTGGATTATCTCATATATTTAGATGTCATCATTGTTATTACCTATTAAAGCTGGATGAGGAATATGTCCGTACCGTGCAGTCAGAAAAAAAGAAATCAAAAGTGAAACCAAAAGTAAAGAAAGTTGGTTTCCAAAAGTTTCTTGAGAAATATGAACTCGAATACAACCCGGATCTCAATCATATGCAAGATCCCTTAGGTATTGTCGTTTTAAAACAGAGTTTTGAGACTGTTCCATCAAGATTGATTAAAGAAGTAGAATCCTATAGGCATTCAAAAAACCGATTTTCTGAAAGTAATAATAAAATACCAGTAGCTGTACAAAATCCTAACGTAAAAATGATAATCTGTCAAAACTGTGGAAAAGTTTTAACAAATAGTTATACAGAATGTCCGAAATGTCATTTTCCGCTCTAGAATCATTAATAATTATTATATTTTATTGAAAATCCATTTTAGTAAAGATTATATATTTTTACGATTAAGATATAATCATTAATCTTTTATTAAAGATTCTTATATTTGGTGATAATGAATTCAAATCATAACAATATTGCTAAATTAACAAATGAGATTAAAGATTTATATCAAATGGATATTGATAAACCAGAAATTTTAATAGATAATTATAATTATTTAGTGAGATTATGTCGATAGATAAATGGCTTTCTAAGACTCCGCCTAAAGGAAAACAGCCCAACAAAAAAGATGTTAAAAATGAGATTCCAAAAGAGAGAATGGAGGAATTTAAAAAAAGAAAAATCAATGAACTAATAGGAAAAAAGTCACAACCTAAGAATAAAGTAGAAAAAATAGAATTGAAATCAAGGGAAAATGATTTCTTAAGTTATGTAATTGAATTTAAAGAGTGGCTTAAAAAGCGAAATTATTTAAAAGGAGACTTAGATAAAATAGAGTCCTGGATAAAAAATTTATACCTTAAATTAGACGAATATTTAGTACAAGAATCAACCACAGACATTAAAGCTAAAAAAACTCAATTAAAAGATGAATATAAAGAAATTCCGCCTACATTCTTAGATGAAAAAACAAGAATAGCTATAAATAAAAAAATTCGTGGAACGAAAAAAACGAGTTCTGATACTTATTACTTAAGAAAATTAAAAGAAATCATAACAAAAAAATTAAAAGAAGCAGGATATTACGAGATTTTAAAAAGGATATTAGATATGTAAAGAAGACTTAAAAAAAAAAAGTTTTAATCTATTTTTCATTTATATTATTTAACATGTTGTTAATTTGCCCGATCGCCGGCGTAGGAAAAAGGCTTCAGCCCTTTACATATTCTAAGCCTAAAGCGTTTCTAAAAGTCGCCGGAAAAAGATTAATTGACCATATTTTAATCA
>JAEOTJ010000304.1 GCA_016839905.1 Promethearchaeota archaeon
AGAGAAAGACAATTTAAATCTAGAACTGATGGAAAAAGAGAGATTCCCAATAAGAGAGAATTCTTACAAGATATTCAAGATAAGGCAAAAAAAGAGATAAATGAAAAATATGATATGGATGGGAAATGCATTAATGATAGAATAAAAGAGATGCTTGGGCACCATGGAGTAAATAATTATTCACAAGCAAAAAAATATCTTGAAAATAAGAATCTTGATGAAGTTACAAAAGATATAAATGATAAATTAGGGGAGCAACCTAAAAAAGGAAGTATAAAAAAGGAGATTATAGATAAGCGACAGTTTTTAAAAGATATTCAGGAAATGAAAATAAAGGAAATAGAACAAAAATATGATATGAATAGGACAACTGTATATAAAAGGATACGAGAGATGTTAGGTGATGAAGGGATTAAGAATTATTTGGAAGCAAAGGAATATCTGAAAGACAAGGATCTTGATGAAGTTGTAGATAAAATAAATGAAAAAATGAATAATCTAAACGATAAAATAGAGGGAAAGACAGAGATCTCAGATAAGCGAGAATTTTTAGAAAACATCCAAAACATGCAGAAAAATGAACTTGACCATAAATATGGAATGGATGCGAAAACGATTAATAGAAAGATTAAAGAAATGTTAGGCGAACATGGAGTTAATAATTACACGGAGGCAAGAGAGTATTTAAAAGATAAGGATCTTGATAAGATCGTCAACGAGATTGAGAAATCTCAGGATATTGCTCCAAATAAAAACACAGAAAAAATAAAGGAGGAATCTTCTAAGGCTGATTTTGAAGGTTTAAAAAACATATCAGAAAGTCGTATTATTGAAGATAAAAACAGTGACATGGTTAGCGGTTTAGAGGGTACTGCTGAAGAGCAAGATCTCGATATTTCAAATACAATGGATGGCTCGACGGAGTGGAGTAAGGAAACATTAAATCCCACAGATATGCAAAATAGTAATATTAATGAATCTAAAATTGAGGAAGCGAATGATTTTAAGGGGATTAATGAGGATGCGAGGGGGGATGGTGAGAAAAATGATGATTACGAGGGATTAAATGAGGAAGTAACAGAGAGTCAAGAAGAGAGTAAGGAAAATATTAATATAGAGGGAGGATCTGAGTTATAATGTCGGAAGAAGATGAAGGGATGGAAGAAACTTCTCCCGATTATGAGAGCATTAATCAAGTGCCCGAAAGTGAAGAATTGGATTATTCTGAAATAAACGATGTAGGATGTACGGAAAATGAAGATATTAAAGGCATAAATAATTCAACTGAAAATGAAAACGATGATATTGATGGAATACTTGATGGAGATGTTACTGTTACGGAGTATTATGAGGAAAATGATTCAAGCCCTGAGGCTTCTGGAGAGAGTTTTTTAGGAGAAATCCTGAGTGAGCTGGAATTGAAGCGAAGGGCCATCGAATAATCCTGATTTGATTTCAAGGAGGAGATTTCTTTAGGATAAGAAAGAATTAAAATGAGTGAAAATTCAGAATTTTGGCAGGTGCGTTTAAAAGTAATCCAGGCTCCAAAGCCGCTTGAAGTAAAAGACCAAA
The DNA here is from genome assembly GCA_016839905.1 of Promethearchaeota archaeon. The sequence continues at coordinate 1,573 of JAEOTJ010000304.1, forward strand.
TTTATAAAGAGCATCCCGGAATTCAAGAGGAGGAGCATTTTAGGTCGTTTCTTAATGATCCCCTGAGCAGTTTAGGAATAAATTCACATTGTCTTGAACTGACGGTTAAGAAGAAACTCAAATGGATTTTTTACACTGGGGCAAAAACAAGAAGAAAGGCTTTAAGAACAGGTCACGCATGGTTATCTTCCTTAAAATCGAAATTTCCTGGATTAGATGGAGTGGTCGAAGCTCGACTTATAAAAATGACAGGACTGAAAAATTGTGAGAGGGATAATCTTAAGGAGATCATATTACCAGAGGACATTCCAAAGAATAAAATTAATATAATTGAACGGTTCATTAATTCATTTTATTTCAATACAAGCCACGAAGTCAGCCTGTACATTCTCTGGACTCGAAATCCCTTGAAAAATAATCTTGTAAGTCCAGAAGAAAATAATTATTCCATTCGGATTTTCTTGAGATACGCCAATGTTGAGATGGATTTTGAGGAGCAAACTAAGTTTGAAGGCATTTTAGATTTTTTATTCTTGGACATTGAAAATCAAAGAGGGGAAAGGGTAAGAATTAGAGAGACAACTGAGTTTTCCTTGTTCGATATAATTAGTGGAGATGTGTTTAAAGATTCTCAAAAAGTCTGGACGAGGTTAATCAAGGATGAGGTAAATTTTGACTTTCCCATGAATTTACCCCTTCCAACAATGCCCTTTTTAAGAAACGAGAATGTCCGTTATATAGATTTATCTAATAGATTTATTAATAATGCTATTTCTATTGGAAATCATGTAAAGGAGGGCGTGGTCACGAGCCATAAGACGTACGTTCCCATCAATAAATTGCCCCAAGATTGTGCGATCTTCGGCAAGTCAGGAAGTGGGAAAACTTATTTTTTAGCTCGATTTATTGAAGAATTAAGTTCAAAATTCAAGAGAGCGGGTATCTTAATCTTAAACGTTGCGAAAGAGTTCCAAGAAGGATTTTATAGAGATTTCACGGTCATCAAGTACTCGGATGATGCTTTTAATATCCCCTATTTTACAAAAGATGCTGAGCATGATTTTAAAAAGCGCCTCCAAGAAGCGGCAACTTATATCTGTGCGTCGTTGGGACTGAAAAATGTGTTTGAGAAGATAATTTATCGTTCCATGGTTGGCTTCATGGAATTAGATGGGAAATTACCTGATAATTTTTACTACTTGTTGAGAGGAGTAGGAAATTACATGAGGAAAAATCCCTATGGGGCGGAAGAGCAATCCAATTTAATGCAAGCATTCCGCAACAGGATGAACACGTTTAATGAAGATAAGATTCAAGAAGTTCTCAAGTTATCGGAAGGGCTTCCCGAATTCATTAAAAATTGGTTAAAAGGAGAAAATATCTTTCTCGACTTGTCCATGTGCAGCAAGTTCATCAAATTGCTCATCGTGAATGCATTATTCCAGATTATTAGGACTGTGACGAAAGATATCGAAGCTGAAGAGTTAAAAAATCTAATCGTTATTGATGAGACACATTCCATTTTAGAAAATCAGATTAGGAATTTTCTCATAATGACGAATGTTCCTTGTGATGAGAGTTTCAGCTCTCGCTATTGCCATACTACTTATTAATTCATCAAAGTCTCCAATAGATATACCCTTTTTTCTCAATTCTACTGAAATTTCAGAATAGATTTCTGCATCTTTTCGATTAAAATCAAGAATTGTAAGTGTATTCAAGAATTTAGTAATCTGTTTCTTATTCTCTTTATATTTTGATGATAAATACGCACCTTGATATAATTCTGCTACATTAAAAACTGTTGTTTTAATGATGGTCTTGCTAGAACGAAAATCATTGATAATTCTGAGACATTTAGGTTCATTTCTAAGGTAACCAATCAAAATATCGCTATCCAATATTGGCATAATTTATGATTCAAAATCAATTAACCTATTACTTTTATTTTTTAAGCGTTGTTCGTAAATTAAAGACTCTATATGTTCCCATTCTTCTGAGTCTTCCTTAAGGATTCCAGCAAAATCTTCTATTGAATTTTTTTTATCTGGTTTTTTGATAAGACGTAAAATAAAATCAGTTAAAGATTCATCTTCTTGTTTTAATTTAAGAAGTTTGTTATAAACCTCTTCAGGAATTTTAATATTTTTAAGAG